>NZ_JBEXKU010000017.1:0-105563 GCF_040609575.1 Streptomyces sp. NPDC004647
GCCCCCCCCGCGATCTCCACCTTCCCCGCCCCACCCTTCCCCCACCCCCCGCCCTACCTATCGGTAGGGGCGCCCCCGGCGGGGCCCCCGGGGGGCGGCCGGTGCTCTCCGGCCGCCCCCAGGGGGCACAGCTGCGAGTTCTGCTACACGGACGGCACCGCCGCGGGCTCGGCGCCGCGCAGCCAGGTCGCGCGTACGGTCTTGCCCTCTGCCTGCCGGAGGACTTCCACCTCGGTGGCGAGCTGCTGGACCATGTGCCAGCCCAGCCCGCCTCTGCCCGTCATGTCCGGTGTACGCGGGCCCGGCAGCACATCGCTGGAGTCGTCGATCTCCACGACGAGATGACTGTGGAAGGCCTGCACCCGCAGGCGCCACCAGCCTGCCGTGTGCTTGGCCGCATTGGTGACCAGCTCGGAGACCACCAGCATCACCGCGTCCAGATCGGCCCACGGGCAGACGCTCGCGAGGAACGCAGCCGTGGCATGCCGCGCCCCGGCCGCATCCCCCTCCTCGCACTCCATCACAACCATGCGCTGTCGCCTCCTCCTTCTCCTCCTTCCGGGTGTCTGCCCAGCGGCAGCCCTTCTATGGATGCGAGGTATGCGGCGTTCGTCTCACAGCGATGCCGCAACGAGCCGCACCGCCGTCCCGGCCGCCGCGGTCGGGACAGCGCTCTCACGGTGCCGTATCGGAGGCGTGGGCCGCGTCCCGCTCCGCGCGGAACAGCGCGGAGGGCCACCAGTTCCAGCGGCCGAGCAGGATCACCGTGGCCGGCACCAGCAGCACCCTGACCAGAAAGGTGTCCAGCAGAATCCCCATGGCGATCGAGCCCCCCAGCTGCTTGATCTCCTCCGTGGCACCGGTCAGCGCGGACACTCCGAACGTGGCGGCCAGAATCAGGCCGGCCGAGGTCACCGTCGTCCCCGTGGCGTGCATGCCGGTCAGCGTGGCGGCTTGCGCGTACGGGTCCAGTTCAGCAACTGGCGGGCCGTCCAGGTGTTGATGACCCGATCCACCGGAACACCGCATCCGGCCGCCCGGGTACATCCGTTGACCTGCCAGTCGAGCTGGCCCGGAGCATGAGCATCGGTGTCGATGGAGAAGAACACCCCCGTGTCCACGGCCTGCCGCAGCAGCCTGCGCGGCGGGTCAAGCCTTTCGGGACGGCAGTTGATCTCCACGGCCGTGCCCGACTCCGCGCACGCGCCGAACACCGCCGCCGCGTCGAACTCCGACTCCGGGCGGCCCCGTCCCGAGAGCAGCCGGCCCGTACAGTGCCCCAGCACGTCGACCAGCGGACTCGATACGGCCTTCACCATCCGGCGGGTCATCTCCGGGGAACGCATCCGCAGCTTCGAGTGGACCGAGGCCACCACCAGGTCCACCCGGTCGAGCAGTTCCTCCTCCTGGTCCAGCGAGCCGTCGAGGAGGATGTCGCACTCGATCCCGGTCAGCAGCCGGAAAGGCGCCAGCTCCTCGTTCAACCCGGTCACGACGTCCAGCTGTTCGCGCAGCCGGTCCGCCGACAGCCCGCTCGCGACCGTCAGCCGCGGCGAATGGTCGGTCAACACCGCCCAGTCGTGCCCCAGATCCGCCGCTGTCCGGGCCATCACGTCGATCGGACTCCCACCGTCCGACCAGTCCGAATGCAGATGGCAGTCCCCGCGCAGCGCCGCCCGCAGCTTCTTCGCGCCCTCCGGGAGCGGCTCGGCGCTCTCCGCCTCCGCCTCCAGTTTCGCGAGATACCCGGGCACCTCCCCCTTCAGTGCCTCGCGCACCACCTGCGACGTCTTGGGCCCCAGCCCTTTCAACGACTCCAGCGATCCGGACTGGGCACGCCGCTCCACTTCCTCCGGGCCGAGGTCTGCCAGCACGGCCGAAGCCGTACGGAAGGCGCGGACCCGGTACGTCGGGGCCTGGTCGCGCTCCAGGAGGAACGCGATCCGGTCCAGGGCCGCCACCGGATCCACCGCCCGCTCCTTCCTCGCCTCGACCGCCCGGCCTCCGCTACCGGCCACCCGCTGTCCCACGGCAGGTCAGTGCTTGGCGCGGCTGGGCTGCACCCGCTTCGGCTCGCCCTTCACCTTCGGGTGTTCCGGGGGATAGGGAAGATCGCCCAGCCCGTGCTCGCGCTCGTCCCGGGCGGCCAGCTCCAGTACGGCCTCGATACGGAACGCGTGCTCGTCCATGTCGGCGTGCACATCACCCACCTCGGTGAAGCGCACCGGCATGGACGCCAGGTCGAAGTCCTGCGGACGGGCGTCGGGCACCTCGGCCCAGCGCAGTGGTGCGGACACCGGCGCGTTCGGCCGTGGACGGACCGAATACGCGCTGGCGATCGTCCGGTCCCGGGCCGTCTGGTTGTAGTCCACAAATATCTTGGAGCCGCGCTCCTCCTTCCACCAGGAGGTCGTGATCCGCTCCGGAGCGCGTCGCTCCAGCTCCCGGGCGATCGCGATGGCGGCCCGGCGCACCTGGGTAAAGGTCCACACCGGCTCGATGGGGATGAAGACGTGCAGGCCGCGCCCGCCCGAGGTCTTCGGCCACCCCCGCAGACCCACCTCCTGCAACACCTCACGGAGCTCGACCGCCGCCCGCACCGCGTCCTCGTAGCCGGTCCCCGGCTGCGGGTCGAGGTCGATCCGCAGCTCGTCGGGGTGCTCGGTGTCCCCTCGCCGTACCGGCCACGGATGAAAGGTCAGACAGCCCAGGTTCGCCGCCCACACCACGGCCGCGGCCTCGGTGGGACAGATCTCGTCCGCGTACCGCCCGCTGGGGAAGGAGATCCGCCCGGTCGGAATCCACTCCGGGAGATTCTTCGGCGCCCGCTTCTGGAAGAACGACTCACCCTCCACGCCGTCCGGGTAGCGCTCCAGCGTCGTCGGCCGGTTCCGCAGCGCACGCAGAATGCCGTCGCCCACCGCCAGGTAGTAGCGGGCGAGATCGAGCTTGGTGAATCCCCGCTCCGGGAAATACACCTTCTCGGGGTTGGACAGCCGCACCGGCCGGCCGGACACCGTGAGCTCCACCGTCTCTCCCATAGGGCCACGCTAGGCCCGGGCCCGGCAGAGCGCCTCCCGGCACCGCACATTTCGGCAGGCGCGCACTCCGCCGCAGGGCCACAATCAAGTCCCATGGACCTTCCGGTGATGCCCCCGGTGAAGCCGATGCTGGCGAAATCCGCAGCCAGCATCCCGCCCGGTATGCAGTACGAGGCCAAATGGGACGGCTTCCGGGCGATCGTCTTCCGCGACGGCGACGACCTCGAGATCGGCAGCCGCTCGGGCAAGCCCCTCACCCGCTACTTCCCCGAACTGGTCACGGCCCTCCTGGCCAATCTCCCGCAGCGCTGCGTCCTCGACGGCGAGATCGTCATCGTCCGCGCCGGCCGTCTCGACTTCGATGCCCTCCTGGAGCGGATCCACCCCGCCGACTCCCGGGTGCGGATGCTCGCCGAGACCACACCGGCGAGCTTTGTCGCCTTCGATCTGCTCGCCCTCGGCGACGACTCCCTGCTGGACACGCCCCTGCTACGGCGCCGCGTCGCGCTGACCGAGGCCCTGCGCGACGCCGCCGACCCGGTCTTCACCGCACCCACCACCGACGACATCGGCCTCGCCCGGCAGTGGTTCCAGCAGTACGAAGGCGCCGGCCTCGACGGCATCATCGCCAAACGCCCCGACCTCGGCTACCGCCCGAACGAGCGCGTCATGGTCAAGATCAAGCACGAGCGGACGGCCGACTGCGTCGTGGCGGGCCTCAGACCCCACAAGACCGGCCCCGTCGTCGGCTCCCTCCTCCTCGGCCTGCACGACGCCGCCGGCCGGCTCCAGCACGTCGGCGTCTGCGCGTCCTTCCCCATGCGGCGCAGAGAGGAGCTCATGGCCGAGCTGGAACCGCTGCGCATGTCCACCGTCGAAGGCCACCCCTGGGCCGCCTGGGCGGACGAGGAAGCGCACGCCGCCAGCCGTATGCCCGGCGCGCCGAGCCGCTGGACCGGTACGAAGGATCTGTCCTGGGTGCCGCTCATTCCCGAACGTGTGTGCGAAGTGGCGTACGACCACATGCAGGGCGACCGCTTCCGCCACACCGCCCAATTCCGCCGCTGGCGACCGGACCGCGAGCCGGAGGAGTGCACGTACGCCCAGCTGGAGGAGCCGGTCGGCTACGACCTGGCGGAGGTACTGGGGTCATGACGGGGTCATGGCGGCCGAGGGCGGGCAGGCGCAGGAGGAGTGCATGCCTGGCCCGCGGGCCGGGACTGCGCGATCCTGGACATGGGCGAACAGCGAGGCCACACGATGAGCGAGAGCATGATGGGTGACGAGGTCTACCAGCCGGACGGGTCCGAGGTACAGGACGACGCCGGACTGCTCGAACCTGAGGACACCCTCGACGACCGGGGGCTGGAGGCGGTTCTCGACGAGGGGTACTCGCCGCCCGAGCGGCCCTGGGCCGTGGAGAGCCGCGGCACGACGGCGGACGAACAGCACCGCGGCGAGCCCCTGGACGAGCGGCTGGCCCACGAGATCCCGGACATCGCGGTACCCGAGGGCGACGGAATCGGGGACACGCTGGACAGCGACGGCGAGTTGTGGGACGAGGAGGTCGGGGAGCGGCGCGCAGGCCGGCTGGTGGCACCGGACGAGGGCGCCCATTCCGACGAGGAGAAGGACATGGTCGCCAGCGACGTCGGCATCGACGGCGCCGCGGCCTCGGCCGAGGAGGCCGCCGTACACGTCGTCCCCGACGCGGAGGAAACCGACGAGCGGCAGTGAGCGCTCCGCTTCCGTACGGTGATCAGGCCCGGAGTTGAGCGCCGCGCACCGGCCCTGCGTATCCAGACAGCGAACAGCCGGGGCTCACATCCATCAGAATGTGGGCGAGTCGCAGCAGCACTCGGGTTCCACCTCTGGAGTTGAGCATGGATACGTTGGCACAGATCGGCGTCACCGGCCTTGCGGTGATGGGCAGCAATCTGGCCCGGAACTTCGCACGGCACGGGCACACCGTCGCCGTCCACAACCGCACCGCGGCCAGAACCCGCGCCCTCGTGGAGGAGTTCGGCCACGAGGGGACCTTTGTCCCGTCGGAGAGCCCGGAGGACTTCGTGGCCTCCCTCGCGCGGCCACGGCGCCTGGTCATCATGGTGAAGGCGGGCGGCCCGACCGATGCCGTCATCGAGGAGTTCGCGCCGCTGCTGGAATCCGGTGACATGATCATCGACGGTGGCAACGCCCACTTCGAGGACACCCGCCGCCGCGAGGCCGCACTGCGCGAACAGGGAATCCACTTCGTCGGCACCGGCATCTCGGGCGGCGAGGAAGGCGCACTCCACGGCCCCAGCATCATGCCCGGCGGGTCCAAGGAGTCCTACGAGGCGCTCGGCCCGCTGCTGGAGGACATCTCCGCCAAGGCGAAGGACGGCAGCCCCTGCTGCACCCATATCGGTCCCGACGGCGCAGGCCACTTCGTGAAGATGGTCCACAACGGCATCGAGTACGCCGATATGCAGCTCATCGCCGAGGCCTACGACCTGCTGCGGCGTGTCGCCGGTTACGAGCCCGCGCAGATCGCGGAGACCTTCCGGACCTGGAACACCGGCCGCCTGGACTCCTATCTCATCGAGATCACCGCCGAGGTCCTCGCCCACACGGACGCCGGCGGCAAGCCCTTCGTCGATGTGGTCGCCGATCAGGCCGAGCAGAAGGGCACCGGCCGCTGGACCGTACAGACCGCCCTCGACTTGGGCGTTCCGGTCTCGGGCATCGCCGAGGCGGTCTTCGCACGCGCGGTCTCCGGCCACGCGGACCTGCGCCAGGCGGCCCGTACGCTGGCCGGTCCGGCCGCGAGCCCCCTGGGCGCAGCGGAGGCGGAGAAGTTCGCGGCCCAGGTCGAGCAGGCGTTGTACGCGTCCAAGGTCGTCTCCTACGCCCAGGGCTGGAACATGATCAGCGCCGCGGGGGAGGAGTACGGCTGGGACATCGACCTCGGCTCGGTGGCCGCGATCTGGCGTGGTGGCTGCATCATCCGGGCCGCGTTCCTGGACCGTATCCGGGCCGCTTTCGCCGCCGACCCGAATCTGCCCACGCTGCTGGCCGACAAGGAGTTCGCCGAGGAGATCGGCAGCGCGCAGGAGGCATGGCGTGCGGTGGTCTCCACGGCCGTGGGCCAGGGTGTCCCCACCCCGGGCTTCTCCGCGGCGCTCGCCTACTACGACGCCCTGCGCGCCGAGCGGCTGCCCGCCGCGCTGACCCAGGGCCAGCGAGACTACTTCGGCGCCCACACCTACCGGCGCGTCGACCGCGAGGGCAGCTACCACACCCTCTGGGGCGGCGACCGCTCGGAGGAGAAGACCGACTGACGCTTCCCCTCACGCGGACGGGCCCGCGCCGAGGCCCGTCCGCGGTCGGCCGCGGGTCGCCCCGGGGCCGTTCGCGGCAGGGCGTCCTGAGGGACGCTGTCAGCGGGTATGCGCATCTGAGGCGGAGGGCTGCCCGGGCGCGTGGGGGAGCGGTGCCTGCGAGGCCCGGCGCATCAGCCGTCCCGCCGGCGTGTGGGCCGTCACACGGTGACCAGCACCTCTCGTGCGGCGCGTGTCATCGATTCACCTTCCAGGACCGGGCTGTTGACCACGAACGAACCCGCGGGGCAGATTCTGCGCACCGCAGTGAAAGCCGCCGCGCCGGTCATCACCGCGGCGCAGCATGCCGTACGAAGAGCGGCCCGGGAGGCGCCGTCCGGAACCGGAGCGAGCAGCCCGGGAAGGGCCGGGGTCAAGCCGTCCCGGTTTCGTCGAGGACCTTCTCCAGGAACGGAACGGTGGTGGCGGGCCGCTCGGCCTCGGCGCAGAGCCGGTCCATGACGTAGAGGTAGTCGTCCACGTCCTCCTCCTTGTCCAGGTAGAGGGCGCTGGTCAGTTGCTCGAGGTAGACGACGTCGGGCAGATCCGGCTCGAGGAACCGCAGGATCGTGACCGGCCCTCCGGCGGCGGCCACACCACCGAGACTGAACGGTGCGATCTGCAGGGTCACATGAGGGAGCCGGGCCATTTCGATGAGATGGGTGAGCTGTTCGCGCATCACGGCCGTGCCGCCGAGCGGCCGGCGCAGCGACGCCTCGTCCAGCACCGCCCAGAACCTCGGCGGGTCCTCCCTGTGGAGCAGTTCCTGACGGGTGGTGCGCAGCCGGACCCGGCGCTCGACCTCCGTGGCGGAAGCCCGCGGGTGACCCAGCTTGGTGACCGCGCGGGCGTAGCCCTCGGTCTGCAACAGGCCGGGCACGAACTGGTTCTCGTACGTGCGGATGACCGCGGCGGCCTCTTCGAGGCCGAGGTGGGTCTCGAACCAGCTCGGCAGGACGTCCGAGTACTGGTGCCACCAGCCGGGGGCGGTCGCCCGGCGGGCCAGCGCGAGGAAGTCCTCGCGCTCCGACGGGTCGGCGATCCCGTACAACGTGAGCAGGTCGGCCACATCACGCTCTTTGAAGCCCACCCGGCCCAACTCCAGCCGGCTGATCTTCGCGTGGGAGCCGCGGATGGCGTTCGCGGCCGTCTGCGTGCTGACGCCATTGGCCTCGCGGAGCTTGCGAAGTTGCGTGCCGAGCACGATGCGCAGAGCGGTCGGTCCTCCCCGCGGGTGCTCGAGATAGCGCCTTATCGACGGCGCACGACTCGGCTGAGCGGCGGTCATGCTGACTCCCCTGAGTACATAGGCGAGTGCTCAGTGTTCCACTGCCGGGGCCGCCGCGTACAGCGGCCGGACGGTTCAGCCGGGCGCAATGGTTCAATTTTCGACGATCATGCCGTCGAACTCGCCGTCCTTCGCGCCGAACAGGAACATCGCGATCTCGTCCCGGGTGCAGATGAGCGCCGGACCTCCGGGGTCACGGGAGTTGCGCAGGGCGATGTCGCCGCCCGGCAGCCGGGCGAGCTCGAGACAGTTGCCGCTGGGATTGCTGTACGTGCTCTTCTTCCACACCGCGCCGTCGATGTGCGTGGCCGGTGTGCCGTTCTTGAACTGGTGCACCTACGCCTCATCTTCCCTACGAGGAGCCGGTCTTGCCGCTGCCGACTGAACTCAAGCCGTCCACGCGTGCAATTGCAAGTGTTCTTGCAGATGTACTTGCAGGACCTGGTGGGACGCGAGGATAGTGATGTGAGACTCAGGACCGTGGCCGGGACGTGAGAGACGTCACCTGATGTGCCGTGAGGGAGTGGAGAGCCGTCGGAGCGATGCTCAAGTCAGGCAAATCACCGGCAGTCGGCGAGCTTGTGCTCGATGCGAAGCGGGATGCGGTCGGGATGGTCATGGACTCGCAGGGGGGCCGGATGTTCCTGCGCCCCCCTGAGGGCGGCCGGGAGTGGGAAGCCTCACCGGACGACGTACGCCCCGTTCCCGCCCGAGAGATGGCGGGCGTGGCTGCGCCCGGGACGAGCGGAGCGTCGAGGAGGACGCTGTGAGCGTGTACACGGCCAACAGTCCGGGGGACTGGTCGATCGTGCGTGAGCCTGCGCGGGAGGCGCCTTCGGCCGTCTTCGACATGGAGTGCACGACGTGCGGCCACTCCTCCGGAGCCACGGAGGAGCCGGAGGCCGTACGGGAATGGGCGGCGCGGCATGTCGCCGGAAGCCCGACGCACACGGGCTTCCGGGAGGTCGTGCACCGCTTCTGGCGGGCCTTCCCCTCCGGCTAGCGGAGCCGGTCGCGCGCAGGGCAAGCCCGCCGTCGGCCGAACTCGGAGCCGCACCGGGGGACATGACGGGCGGGCGGCTCCCTCGGATGTCAGGGCAGACGGGCTGCGCCGCCGAACTCGATCCACTCCTGGGTGAGCTGCTTCGCTCCGAGGTCGGAGTCCGGTCGCCAGGTGGAGACCTCCACAAGGCCCGGCTCCAGGATCTCCAAGCCGTCGAAATACTCCAGCACTTCGTGCTCCTGCCGGACTCTGCCCCAGTTGCCCTGGGTGCTGGTGTCCATGAACTCCGTGACGAAATCGCGGGTCGCGGCGTCCTCGCTGACCAGCTGACATATGACGAAGAAGCTGCCGGGGGCGAGCCGGTCCGCCACCCGTCGTATCAGGCCGACCGGGTCGGAGGCGTCGGGGATGCAGTGCATGACCGAGACGAACAGGGCGGCGGCCGGCTCGTCGAGGTCGATGAGCCGCTCGACCTCGGGGTGGCCGAATATGGCGTCGGTGTCGCGCATGTCGGCCTGGATGACGGCGGTCTTGTCGTTCTCCTCGAGGAGGGCGCGGCCGTGGGCCAGGACGATCGGATCGTCGTCGATGTAGACCACGCGCGAATGCTCGTCCACCCGCTGGGCGACCTGGTGGACGTTGTCCTGGGTGGGCAGGCCGGAGCCGTGGTCGAGGAACTGCCGGATCCCGTAGTCCTGCGCCAGGCAGCGCACCACACGCTGGAGGAAGCGGCGGTTGTTGATCGCCAGCGCCTGTGTGCTCGGTACGACCTTGAGCAGCTCCTCGGAAGCCTCGCGGTCGACGGCGTAGTTGTCCTTGCCGCCCAGGTAGTAGTCGTACATCCGAGCCACACTCGGGACGTTGACATCGACCACACTGGACAACGGCTTACTGCCCTGGCCCATCGAATCCCTCACAGTCTTTCCTCCCTGGCACACAGCCAGGATCTGGTTGCTGTGCGTCATCCTAGGAGGAATGCCAGGTCCTGGTCAGGATTCCAACGAAGCTGTGCCACAAGGACATTGAGCCCGGAACCACCGATCAAGCGCTGTCCCAGTGACGGCAGCCGACGCTGATCAACCGGAGCTGTGTGCGGGCGGTGCGGGCGATGCGTTCCTCGGCCCCGGGCCGGTCGGGCGCTTGGAGAAAGGCGGCGGCCGTGGACACCATGTGGTCCACATGGAGCTCGGCCAGCATCCGCATGTCCTCCGCGCTCCAGCCCCCGTACTCCGGCCGGGAGGCGAGGCCCTCGGCGACCTCGCCCACGAAGCGGTCCAATTCGGCCGCAATCGCCACGCGCACGTCCTTTACGCCCCCATAGCGCTCCCGGGCGATGAAGCGCATGTGCGGACGGCGATGGCGCACATAGCCGGCGATGGCCTCGACCGCGCGGTCGATCCTGCCGTCGGTCTCGTCCTGCTCGACGAGGATCTCCAGGATCACCGCGTGCAGACTCCCGAGCGACTCCTGGACGAGCGCCACCCCGAGATCGCTGATGTCACGGAAGTGCCGGTAGAAGGCCGCCGGTGCAATGCCCACCAGCCGGGTGACCTCGCGCAGTCCCAGACTGCTCAGGCTCTGCTCCTCCAGCAGCTGCAGGCCTGCGTCCAGCAGTGCCTGACGGGTCTTCTGCTTCTGGGCCTGCCGGACCCCGGAAGTGTGGCTCATACCTTTCAGTAAACAACCGTTCTCCCGTCGGAGCTACAGTACGATGAGGTCAGTGAACAATTGTAACTTCAGTTGTTCACTGAAAAACCATCCGAGATCCACAGAGAAAGGTGCGGTCATGCTCTTCCTCGTCGCAGCTCTCCTCATGCTCGGAGTCCTCGTCGGCGCCGCGGTTCACCTCCCGCTCCCGGTGACCCTGGTCGCCGCGGCCGTCATCGGCGGCTGGCTGCTGGTCTTCGGTGTCCGCGAGCGCATCGGGCACAGCGGGAACCACTGACCTGCCGACCGGTGCTCACCTCGAGCCACTGCGAAGGGAACGGAACCATGGACCTGCTCGCCACCACTACGCGGACCCGGAGAGCACCCGGACGGGAAGCCGACAGCATGGCCGTCGCCTCGTTCGTCATGGGGCTGCTCGGTCTGCTGGTCTTCAATCTGGTACTCGGACCCTGCGCGCTCGTCCTGGGCGCCATGGCGATCGCCCGGGGGACCGGCCGCCGTGCCCGCGCGATTCTCGGGCTCGTCCTGGGCGTGGCCGATCTGGTCGTCCTCGCCGTGCTCGTCACCGCCGACCACACCGTCAGCTGGCAGTTCGCGGGCTGACACCCCGTCGGTACGGTCCTCCCGTCCGAGGCGGACTCCTGCGGCACGCACGCAAAGGGCCCGGCCCCTCGCCGGAGGAGGGACCAGGCCCTTGTGCGGATGCCCGTGAGGTCAGCCCCGGGCGGTCTGCGCCTGCTGGCTGTTGTTCAGCGGGCTGCGCTGGACGTCCTTGCAGTACTTCACGACTCCGGTGTTGTCGACGTACCGCGCGGAGACCCAGGCGGGGCGGTCGCGCAGCAGGTACCAGACGGTGTTGCCGTCGATGTTCTGCGCGCGGACCTTGCACTTCAGTCCGACCTGGGTCCGGTACCGCAGGAATCCCACGACCGAGGAGTCGGTGCTGGGGTACTGCCGCTCGTTGACACCGTCCGGCGGGACGACTGTGCCGTACGGCAGGGCGGGGACGGCCTTGGTGGCGGCAGCCTGGGCCGGGGCCACCCCGAGCAGCGAACCGCCCAGCGTGGCGGCCGCCGCGAGGGCGCATGTCCCCATGGCCAGCTGTCTGCCACGCGCCTTGGAATTCCTGGACATCTTGTTCTCCTACTCCTCGCGCCTCGTTGGCACTTGATCACATTCCATGCCGAATAACGGCATAAACCGCATATCACGCGGGTGCCCACAGGGTGAGCGGACAGAGGCAGGAACAGTGGTTGCCACGCCGGTGACTGACCGTCGGCCGTGCCGAAAGCCACCCCTGGGCACCGGACTGCCGGACTGCGGGACCTCCCTGAACCTCGCCGACATCGGTCCGTCCGGTCCGCGTACGTCCGGAGCCGTCGGCCTGCCGGACCGCCGTGCCGGCACCGAATTCGCTTCAAGGCGCGCAAGGACGCGTGACCTTCCGGGAGGTCTCCGGCAGCCGTTCGTTCAATTAATGAAGAGATCGCGAACGCTGGTTGACCTTTTTCGTTCATGGCTCGTATGTTCGCTGGACTTTTGTCCCGTGGCCGCGAACGGAGATCCATCGATGAACGCACAGGGGCGGGCAGCGCATGTCGCACGGCGCCTCCGCTACGCCCGACCGACCGTTCTCCTGCTCGTGGGCGCCCTCGTGGCAGCGGTCCCGCCGACGTACGCCGAGGTGACCGGCGAGTCCGGCTCCCGGCCCAAGGCCCGCCCCTGTCCCGGTGATCCGCGCCCCGGCGATCCGGACAAGGCCGACCCGGGATGGTCGCTCAGCTCCTCGCGGTACAACCCGCGGGCCGGCCACCACGCCTACGTCGGCAACGGATATCTCGGACAGAGCCTGCCGCCCTCCGGCGCCGGCTATTCCGGCACGGACAAGAAGACCGGCTGGCCGCTGTTCAGCCCGCGCTACGACGGGGCATTCGTCGCGGGCCTCTACGCCCACAACAAGAAGACCGCCGAGGACCGGCAGGCCGCCGCCGCCATCCCGACCTGGTCCGGAATGACGGTCAAGGCCGGAGGGGAAACGTTCAACCCTTCGACATCGGCCGACCGGATCTCGAACTACCGGCAGACCCTCTTCCTCCGCTGCGGCCTGGTCCGCACCTCCCTGACCTGGACCACCCGCGACGGCAAGTCCACGGACCTGGTCTACGACGTCCTCGCCGACCGCAGGAACCAACATGTGGGCGCTGTGCGGCTGCGCATGACACCGCGCTGGAGCGGCGACACGACCGTCACCGATCTGCTCGACGGCCGCGGCGCGCGGCGGATGTCCGCGACCGGGAGCGGCACACCGGCGGACGGCCGCACGGCCGGCGTGTCCTTCCGGACCGACGGCACCAAGGTCGACGGCTCGGTCTCCTCCACCCTCCGCCACGGCAAGGACATGCAGGTCCGCGACCGGGGCCGGTCGACCGAGGATCTCACCGCATCCCAGTCCCTGGACGTCCCCGTCCGGGCCGGACGCAGCTACGACTTCACCAAGTACGTCGGTGTCGACACCGAACTCACCTCCCGTACGCCCGCCGAGACCGCTGCGGCCGCCTCCCGCCGAGCCGCCGGCCGCGGCTGGCGGGACCTCCTCGCCGGTCACAGCGCCGCCTGGCGCAAGCTGTGGCGCAGCGACATCGAGGTGCCCCACCGGCCCAAGCTGCAGAGCTGGCTTCGCTCGAGCCAGTACGCACTGCTGTCCAGCGTCCGCCGCGGCTCGCCCAACAGCATTGCTCCCACCGGGCTGACCAGCGACAACTACGCAGGCCTGAAATTCTGGGACGCCGAGACCTGGATGTTCCCCAGCCTGCTGGCCTTCCGTCCCGAACTGGCCAAGTCCGTTCTCGAGTACCGCTTCCGCACCATGCCGGGCGCCCGTGCGAACGCCAGGAAACTCGGCCACCAGGGCCTGTTCTACGCGTGGACCAGTGGCAGCAGGGGTGACCTCGGGTCGGAGTGCCACAGCGTGGACCCGCCGCACTGCCGCACCCAGATCCATCTCCAGGGCGACATAGCCCTGGCGGCCTGGCAGTACTACCAGCAGACCGGGGACAAGGAATGGCTGCGCAGCCGCGGCTGGCCGATGCTGAAGGGCATCGCGGAATTCTGGGCGGACCGGGCCAAGAAGAACGGTGACGGAAGCTACTCCGTGACCGACGTCGCCGGCCCGGACGAGTACAGCAACGGTGTCGACGACGGTGTGTTCACCAACGCCGGGGCGGCCACCGCTCTGCGCAACGCGACGCACGCCGCGCAACTCGTGGGCGAGAGCGCACCGAAGGACTGGAACGCCGTCGCGGGCAAGCTGCGCATCCCGTACGACAAGGACCGCAAGGTCTTCCGGCAGTACGACGGCTACAAGGGTTCGAAGATCAAGCAGGCGGACACCGCCCTGCTGATGTATCCGATGGAGTGGCCGATGCCCCGGGGCGCGGCCTCCGCCACCCTCGACTACTACGCGGCCCGTACCGATCCGGACGGCCCGGCCATGACGGACTCGGTGCACGCGGTGGACGCCGCGGCCATCGGCGACCCGGGCTGCTCGACGAACACCTATCTGATGCGCTCGATCAAGCCCTTCGTCCGCGGCCCCTTCGCGCTGTTCTCCGAGGCCCGCGGTGAGAAGGCCGGGGCCGAGGACCCGCTCGCCGGCTCCCCGGCGCAGGACTTCACGACCGGGAAGGGCGGGTTCCTGCAGACCTTCACCAACGGGCTCGCCGGACTGCGCTGGCGCGGGGACCGGGTGCACCTGGACCCGATGCTGCCGCCGCAGATGTCGGACGGTGTCAAGCTGCGGGGGCTGCATTGGCAGGGGCGTACGTACGACGTGGCCATCGGTCCGGACCACACCACCGTCCGGCTGACCCGCGGCGAGCCGTTCACCGTGGAGACACCGCAGGGGTCGCAGGTCGTGAGCGACGATGCCCCGGCAGTCCTCAAGACCCGTCGGCCGGATCTGGAGCCCACGGACAACGCGGCCCGGTGCCGGACTGCGAAGGCCAGTTCGGAGGAGCCCGGGCTGTACGCGGGCGCGGCCGTGGACGGCAACGGCACCACGGCCTGGACGCCGAACGCGGAGCGCGGCAGCCTCACGGTCGATCTGGGCCGGGTGAGCCGTATCGCCAAGATCTCCGCGAAGTGGGGGGACGTTCGCCCGGCCTCGTACCGGCTGCTGACCTCGACGGACGGCAAGCACTGGCGCAAGGCGTCCTTCGCCGAGGGCGGTATGGGCGAGCTGGAGAGGCCCTCAACGGCGCGCTACGCACGGGCCGAGATCAGCACGAAGGACCCGAAGAAGCATCCGGGCATCGAGGAACTGGAGGTGACCCGGACCCCGTCACCGGGCGCCGGGCGATAGCCGCCCGGGCGGCACGCGGCGGGTCGGTTCTGCGGGACCGCTGTTCCTGCCCGCCTGCCCGCCTGCCCGCCTGCCCGCCTGCCCGCCCGCCTGCCCGTCCGCCCGCGTGCTGTGAGACCGCGTGCCGTGAGACCGGCGCCCGAAGTTCCCTTCCCCGTACGGCCCTTCGCCGGATCGTACGGCGGAGGGAACCGAGGGCTGCCTTCCGAAATACTGTGCGGCCGCGTCCCGGTCCGTGGAACGGTCGCCGAGCCCCCTATGCCCCGGACGTCCCCGAAGGCATACTGCACGGCCATGACGCTCATGGCTGAAACCATCACCTACGAACGCCTTGAGGAACTCCTCGATGACGAGTCCATACCCACCGTGCACCGAGCCCTGTGGCTGCTGCTGTGGGAGGGAGAGCTGCGCGTTCTCGATCTCCTTTCCATGGATGTCGGGGAGGCCGACCCCGAGGGGGACTTCAGCGAGCGTGCGGCCGGAATGCTGCGCGAAATGATCGGTGACCGGGAAACCGGCCCTTTGTTCGCCGAGGGCGAGCGGGCGCTGAGCTGGGAGCGGGCGGTGCAGGTCGCCGATGAACACGGACACCGCATTCATATGTTCCGTACGGGTGGCAAACGCCACCGCCAGGGGCTCGGGTAGCGCCCCGGCACCTGAACGCACTCCGAGCTCCTCCGTCCTCCTGTCCTCATCGAGCCCCCTGCTCATGGAGCCCGCTGCTCGTCGAGCCCGCCGCGGGAAGACCCGCGGGAGGTGCTCCGGTCCAGCGGCCCGTCCAGCGGCCCCCGGCGCCGGACCCCGTCGGATGTGCGGGCCGACAGGCGGTCGCGGTGCCCTTCCTGCTGAACGCTCGGCGACAGCGCCGCGTATTACACGGCAGGCAGCATCAGCCGCCGGACCGGCCAAGGAGGACTTCCGCGGATGACCGTGCATCGCAATGCCGCCGTGGCGGCTCTGGTCGGCGCCGTCCCGCTTCTGCTGACGGTCGTGGCCGCCGGTCCGGCCGCGGCGCACGGCGCGCCGGTCGACCCGGTCAGCCGGGTGGCGTCGTGCAGCCCGATGGGGGAGAGGACCGCCCAGTCGGCGGCCTGCAGAGCGGCTGTCGCCGCCAACGGCGGCCGGGGGTTCGAGGACTGGGACAATCTGAGGGTGCCCGATGTCCGCGGCAGGGACCGGCAGATGATCCCGGACGGCAAGCTGTGCAGCGCGGGCATCGACGCCTACAAGGGCCTGGACACCCCCCGCGCCGACTGGCCCTCCACGAGACTGAGCGCCGGATCCGGCTTCACGCTCACCTACCGGTCGACCATCCCGCACAAGGGGACCTTCAGCCTGTACCTGACCAAGGAGGGCTACGATCCGGCCACGCCGCTGTCCTGGTCCGATCTGCGGGCGAAGCCGATCGTGACGGCCACCGACCCGGCGCTCGAGGGCGGCTCGTACCGCATCAAGGGCAAGCTGCCGGCCGGGACGACCGGTCGGCATGTGCTCTATACGGTCTGGCGGAACTCCGACACCCCGGACACGTACTACTCGTGCTCCGACGTCACCTTCGCCGCCGGTGCCTCGCGCGGGAACGGGGGCGGCGAGGACAAGAGCCGCAGCGCTGCCGACACCGCGGACGGTGCGGCTGCCGCCGGAGCACCCGATGCCGGTGCACCGGACGCCGCGGCCCCGGAGGACGCGGCATCTGACAAGGGTGCCGCGGACCCGGCCGACCGCCCGTCACCCGAGGCTTCTCCCGCCGAACCGGCAGCCGCCGTCGCCGGTTCGGAGCGCGACGTGCTGCCGATGGTCGTGGGCGGCGCCGCCGTCCTCGCGGTCGCCGCGGTGGGGACGTTCGTACTTCTCCGGCGCCGGCTCCACTGAGCCCGCATTCCCGCCGCCGCGCGCAGTCCGCGCGCAGTCCGCGCGCAGTCCGGGCGCATCGACCGTAAGGAGACCCCGTCGTGTCCCAACCCCTCGATACGGGCCTGCTGAGCCGCGGCGCGCACAGTCCGTCCTGGGCCATGCTCAACCGTCTGGCGACGGGCTCGGGGGCCGGTCGGGCCGAGCCGCTCGGCGTGGCGACGGAGCCGCTGGCTCCGGCCGGTCCGTTCCCTCGTGCCGAGCCCCGCGAGCGGCTCGATTTCTGCATCCCCTGCAATCCGTACTTCCCGCCCCCGGACATGTTCGCCCGGCTGCAGGGTTCCCTGGAGACCATTCTCAAGTACTACCCCAGCGACGCGGACACGGTCACGTCCGAACTGTGCAGCGTTCTGGGTCTCAATCCGCAGACGGTCGCCATGGGGAATGGCTCCACGGAGCTGATCACATGGATCGACCACCTGCTCGTCAAGGAGAGCCTGGCCATTCCGATCCCGACTTTCGGACGCTGGACAGACCAGCCTCTGGAGACCGGCAAGCGGGTCGATATGTTCCCGTTGCGCGAGGACCAGGATTTCGCGCTCGATTTGCAGGAGTACGTTCAGTTCATCCGCCGGCGCGGATCCCGGGTGGCCGTGATCTGCAATCCCAATAACCCTGACGGCGGTTACCTCCGCCGTCAGCAAGTGCTCTGGCTGCTGGACGAGCTGGTCGATCTCGACCTGATCGTGGTCGACGAGTCGTTCATCGATTTCGTCGACGCGGAGCGCGCTCCTTCCGTGGCCGATGAGGCGGCGATCCGGCCCAATGTGATCGTGCTGAAGAGCCTCGGCAAGAACTTCGGGCTGCACGGCATCAGATTCGGCTATCTCGTCGCCAACCCCGCACTTGCCGGCACCATCCGCAAGGCGCTGCCGAAGTGGAATCTCAACTCCTTCGCCGAGACCGTCGTTTTCATGCTCAAGGAGTACGGGGTGCAGTACCGGCAGAGCCTGACTCTGCTCTCCCGTGACCGCTCCAATATGGCCCTGGCACTGGCCGGGCTCCCGGGCGTTGTCGTCTTCCTCTCCCAGGGGAATTTCCTTCTGGTGAAGCTGCCCGACATGGCCGACGGCGTTCAGCTGAGGGACTATCTGCTCTCCGAGCACAACGTGTTCGTCCGCGAATGCGGCAACAAGCTCGGCAGCAGCAGCCAGTTCCTGCGGCTCGTGGTCAGGCCGTACGGGGACGTCGAACGGCTGCTGAGCGGCCTGCAGGACTACCTCTACGGAAGCCCCTCGGCCTCTTCGGCCGCTCCGCCCGCTTCGCCCCAGCCGGTGCGGGCCGCCCTGCCGGCTTCGGCCTCCGCCGCTCCCTGGCCGGCCTGACGTACGCGAACACGAATACGGACACGGACAACACCGTGCGGGCCGCGTCCAAGCGGCCCGCACCGGCACACATGAGGAGGCGGACCCGATACTTCGGGTCCGCCTTCACTCATCTCCCTGTGCCCGGGGCTCCTCCGCGGAGCCGCACCGGGCCGGGCGGCCTCACTGGCGCGAGCCCGTGAGGCTGGCATACACCACGACATTGTCCTTGTAGTAGTGCTTGGCCTTGGAGAACTCGCCCCCGCAGGTGATCAGGCGCAGCCCGGCGTGGTCGAGATTCCGGTACACCTCCAGGGTGGGGAACTTGTTCTTGGGGTACTGGGCGATCCGGTCGACCGTGAACTCCGCGGTGCTCCCGTCCCGTCGGCTGACGTCGATCTTGTCACCCGACTTGAGCTGAGAGAGGCCGAAGAACACCGAACGCGCCCCGTTCCAGGTGACATGACCGGCGATGACCGCGGGCCCGGTGGCACCCGGGGTCGGGCCGGGCGTGTACCAGCCCGCCTTGTCCGGATCGCGCGGTGTCTCCATGGCCCCGCTCGCGCCCTTGCCCAGGTTCTCCAGCGTCGAGGAGACCTTGAGCGAGGGAATGGCGATCCGCTCCGGAGCCGATGCCTGCATGGCCTGCGCCTTCTGCGCACCGGAGCCTCCGCCCGCCTGCCCCTCGGGGCTCTGCGGGTCTCCCTGCGACGACCCGCCCTGCGCGGGGGCCTGCGGGGCCGGGACCGCCTTGGGCGGAGCCGGTTCCTGCTGAGACAGTCCTGTCACCACCAGGACGGCGGTGGTCATGGCGAGTACCGAACCGGCGGCCAGGAGAACGAGTCGGCGCCCTGTGGCCCTGGGGTGATTCCTCGATCGACTCATACCTACCGCCCCCTCAGACGTTCTGCCGGGACCGGCGGGTCCGGGTGCGGGCCATGGTCAGCGCCGTCGCTGTAGCGATGAAGGCGATACCGCCGGCAGCGAGCATGCCCGGTGCCTCCACGCCGTCGGTGGAACCTGAGCCGGTCTCGACTCCGCCCACCGGGATGGAGCCCACGGCCGCGCCCTTGACGACGCCGCAGTTGGTGGGGGCGGTGGCTTCCTGGGGGAGCTTGGGGTCGAGTTCACTCTTGCCCACGCCGAAGTCGTACTTCTTGTTGCCGTTCGGGTCGATGCCGTGCTGAACGACGTGCAGGTCCTTGATCTTGTCGACCACATCCTGGGAGACGGGGATGGTGCGCTCGTAGGAGAGCTTGCCCTGAGCGTCGGCGGCGGGCATCCGGTCGACGGCGAGGCCGCTCTCCGGGGTCGTGTCGCCCGAGGTGGTGAGCGAGATATTGATGTCGCCGTAGTCGACGGTGGCTTCGGTGTTGTTGAGAATGCCGTCGCCGTCCGTGTCGTCGCTGGCGTCCGGGCAGTGGAAGTCATGGCCGTCGGTGGAGCCGTGGAGGTGCTGGGCGTGCGGCTGGCCGGGAGTGAGCCCTTCGGCTTCGATCTTCACCGTCAGGTCCGTGCCCTCGGCGCTGAGCATCACCGTGCCCGTGGCGCCGGAGTTGTTCAGCTGCTGCAGATCGATCTGGTACGCGTTGCCTCCGCCGTTGCCTCCTCCGCCGCCGTGGCTGTCGGCCGACGACGGGATGGCCACCCCCAGCGTCAGCGCGGCGGGCAGGACGACGAGTGCGGCAAGGCGAGTGGTGCGCTGGGATATCACGATCGTTTGTCCCCTCTCCGGCGGTTCCCGCAGGGGCGCGGGCCGCAGTCTGTCTCGAGCTCGAACCGGCACCTCGCTCATGTCCACCGGCCGTTGGCTTCGTTCGGCCGGTGCGCGTGAGCGGCGCACCTGATGTCTATTCGGAGCTCTCGCAGTCGCGGATTGGTGTGGGTCCTACTCTTCTTTGCGAGTTGGCGAAGCCTCATCCCTGGGAGGGCTCACCCAGCCGCAGAAGCCGCAGGCGTAACGATCGTCAATCCCGTCGATTTGTGCCCCGCACCCCGGGCACGTAGTCGTCCAGTAGGGGTCACTGCTCAACGCTGCGCCCCGCAGTTCCCGCACAGCCAGCCTCCGCCGGGGCTCTGTTGCATCTGTCCGCCGCACACGGGGCACTGGTTCTGTAGCTCTCCGGGGTCGATTCTCACAGCCGTCTCCCGTGATCGTTCAGCCACGGAAGGTCACACGGTGAAGTTCGTCCGGAAAAGGTGTGGCGCACGGCTGTGGCAAACGACTGTGGCTGCCTCGCCTCCCACCGGCGATTCATTGGCGGCCGCGCAGATGCGTTCATGACTGATGCCCCTTCATATCCCCGTCGGCGTCCTCGCCCGCCGGCACCGGGCACCGTTCGGTGCGGGTGGTCGGGCGGGAAGGGCGCGTATTCCCCTCTACTGTCATCCGGTTAGAGGTACCGGCCGTGGAGGAGGTTCCGGGAACATCGGGGTCGTCTTTGCGCCGAACAGGGCTTGAGGCCCCCTTAACCCGGACTTCCGTCCGGGTTAAGGGACGCTGCCAACTGCCGTCGCGTTGCCTGCGTCAGGGTTCGTAGAGTGCTTCGATCTCTTTTTTGAAGTCCCGGGCGACGGCTTCCCGCTTGATCTTCATCGAGGGCGTGAGATGGCCGCTCTCCTCGGTGAAATCCACGGGCAGGATGCTGAATCGGCGGATCGACTCGGCCCTGGACACCAGCTCGTTGGCGTCCGTCACCGCTCGCTGCACCTCGGCACACAGTGCGTTGTCGAAGGCCAGCGTCGACCTGGTGGCGTCCTGCTTCTTATGGATGAGCTGCCAGTGCTTCAGCCCGTCGGGGTCGAGAGTGATCAGGGCGGTGACGTACGGGCGGTTGTCGCCGATCACGATGCACTGGCCCACCAGGGAGTGCGCGCGCACCCGGTCCTCGAGCGGGGCGGGAGCGACGTTCTTGCCGCTCGCGGTGATGATGATCTCCTTCTTGCGGCCGGTGATGGTGAGGTAGCCGTCGGCGTCGAGGGCGCCGATGTCGCCCGTCGCGAACCACTTCTGCTGATCGGGCCGCAGGCCGTACGACGCCTCCCCGGTCGAGGGCCAGGAGGGAGGCGGGCCCAACGCGAAGGGCACGGCGGCGCCTTGAGCGGCGTCCCAGTAGCCGGAGAAGAGCTGCCTGCCGCGCAGCAGCACCTCACCGTCGTCCGAGATACGGACCGCGGTGCCCGGCAGCGGCCAGCCGACCGTACCCAGCCGTGGTTTCAGCGGCGGTGTGACAGTCGCCGCCGCGGTCGACTCCGTCAGGCCGTAGCCCTCGAAGATCTCGATGCCGGCGCCCGCGTAGAAGGCGCCGAGCCGGTGACCGAGGGGGGAGCCGCCGCAGATGGCGTACTTGACCTTGCCGCCGAGGGCGGCCCGTATACGGCGGTAGACCAGCGGGTCGTAGAGCGCGCGGGCGGCGCGCAGGCCCATGCCGGGGCCCGGTCCGGTGCCGTGCTCTTCGGCCTCGTAGGCCTCTCCCCAGCGCTGGGCGATCTTGGCGGCGCGGTCGAAGGAGGGGGCGCGGCCGATCTTCTCGGCGGTGGCCCGGGCGGTGTTGAAGACCTTTTCCAGGACGTAGGGGACGACCAGCAGGAAGGTCGGCTCGAAGCCGGCGAGGTCGGCGAGCAGGGGCTCGGTCTTGATGGTCGCTGTGTGGCCGAGCCGGACGCGGGCCCGCAGACAGCCGATGGCGACCATCCTGCCGAAGACATGCGAGAGCGGGAGGAAGAGCAGGGTGGACGCGGGCTCGTCACTGACCGACTTGAAGCAGGGGTGCAGCAGCTCGATCGCGTTGTCCACCTCGGCGAAGAAGTTGCCGTGCGTGAGGACGCACCCTTTGGGACGGCCCGTGGTGCCCGAGGTGTAGATGAGGGTGGCGACGGAATCGGGGGAGAGCCCCTGGCGCCGGGCGGCCACCTCCGCGTCGGGGACGTGCCGTCCGGCTTCCGCGAGCTCGTCGATCGCACCCGCGTTGAACTGCCAGAGATGCGCGAAGTGCGGCAGCGTGTGCAGCCCGGCGTCGATCAGCAGCGCCTCGTCGACGCCCTCGACGGCGCAGCCGACCGCGCCGGTGTCCTGGATGATCCAGCGCGTCTGCTCGGCCGAGGAGGTGGGATAGATCGGCACCGTGACCAGACCGGCCGCCCAGGCGGCGAAGTCGAGCAGCGTCCACTCGTAGCTCGTACGGGCCATGATGGCCAGCCGGTCGCCGGGGCGCAGCCCGTGCGCGATCAGGCCCTTGGCGGTGGCGAGTACCTCCGCGGCGAATTCCGCCGCGGTCACATCCCGCCAACTGCCGTCCGGCCGCTTACGGCTGAGCACCGCGTCGGCCGGTGCCTCGGCGGCGTTGTGGAAGGGGATGTCGGCCAGGCTGCCGTGGTCGGGCGGGGAAGCGAGCGGCGGGACGGTGACCTCCCGAACCTCCCCGTCCACCACGGTCTTCTTCGGCTCCACCAGCACTGGCTGTGCCGGGATTTGCTGCACGGACACGAGCGGCTCCTCTTCTCTTGGCCACCTGCACGCCGTCCGGCGCGGTGACCTGCGGGAAGTACGAGGACGAGGACAGAGGTTTCGTCATGGAGTACGAGGGCGGGGCGCGAGATGCTCAAGTGCCGGGCAACCGGCTCAAACGGTCGTGAAGCCGCGGAGCGGCGCCGGGAGACGGGGATGGGCCGGTCTCCACCGCGTACGTCCTCCCCATGGCACCGCGTCAACTTCCTTGTGGTGAGCACCCGGGCGCTGATTGCTACCTCCTGACATCGCGTGTGGGGTGAGTCCAACGCCTCGGTGGTGGAGGGATGTTACGGGAAGTGACGCCGCCCGTGGAGGCCTACGGGCCCCGGCCCCGTATCGCCGCCGTGCGCGCGGCGTACGGCTGCGGCCGCCCGCACCTGCTGTACGGGTTTTCGAGGGGGCAGCGGCCGCGGCGGCAACCCCCGGCCGCTCGCCGTAACAGGACGTCCACGTCGTGGCACGCACCGTCAACGGATCTCCGGGAAGGCGCCGGAAGCCGCGCCGGCCTCGGCCCGCCCGCTCTCCGGCGCGCGACCTGCGGCGTCGAAATTAGTACAAAGCGGACGTATGGTGGCGATATATAGTGCGCCCCGCAACGTATGGCCTGGTCCGACCGGGGAATGCGGCCCGGCGCAATTCCGAGACCGTTGCGCAGGCGCTGGAGGCCGCCATGGCCGATCCGGAGGGGTTCCTCACCACTCCCCGCCGCAGCTGCGCCCGCCGTCCCGTCCGGGAACGGGTGGGGGACTGGAACGAGGTCTACGACGGCCAGAGTCTGCTCCCGATCATCAACGCGCAGGCGGGGCGCTGCATGGACTGCGGCATCCCGTTCTGCCACAACGCCTGCCCGCTGGGAAACCTGATCCCCGAATGGAACGTCCTGGTCTCACGGAACGACTGGGACGCCGCGAGCGACCGGCTGCATGCGACCAATAACTTCCCGGAGTTCACGGGCCGCCTGTGCCCTGCTCCGTGCGAGAGTGCCTGCGTGCTGGCCATCAACGCGGACCCGGTGACGATCAAGGACGTCGAGGTCGCCATCGCCGACCACGCCTGGGCGCACGGATGCGCACCACCCCTTCCTCCCCAGCGGCTCTCCGGCAAGACGGTCGCGGTCATCGGCTCCGGCCCGGCCGGACTGGCCAGTGCCCAGCAGCTCACCCGCGCCGGCCACACGGTCGCCGTCTATGAACGGGACGATCGCATCGGAGGGCTTCTGCGGTACGGCATCCCCGAGTTCAAGATGGAGAAGCGCCACATCGACCGCCGCATCCGGCAGATGCGTGCGGAGGGCACCAAGTTCCGCACCGGGACCGCCGTCGGCACGGAAATGGACGCGGCGCAGCTGGCGGACCGTTACGACGCCGTGGTGGTCGCGGTCGGCGCCAAGGCCTGGCGCGAACTGCCCATCCCGGGGCGCGAGCTCGACGGCATCCACCAGGCGATGGAATATCTGCCGCTCGCCAACCGGGTGCAGGAGGGCGACTTCACCGAATCCCCGATCACCGCCGAGGGCAAGCATGTCGTCATCGTCGGCGGCGGGGACACCGGAGCGGACTGCCTGGGAACCGTGCTGAGGCAGCGTGCGGCCTCTGTCGTACAGCTGGACATCAATCCGCTGCCGGGCGAGGACCGGACGGCGGACGATCCGTGGCCCACGTACCCGATGATCTACCGGGTGTCGCCGGCCCACGAGGAGGCGCGGGAGCTCGCGCGGCTGGGCGGTACGGAGCGGGGCCACGACGGAGGAGTCCCCCTGCCGGGCCCCGGCGGGGACATACGGATGTTCTCCGCTTCCACCCTGCGTTTCAAGGGCGACGGAGCCGGACACGTACGGTCGCTGCACCTGGTCGGCGTCGAACCGGAGGCGCGGCGCCCGGAGCCGGGCACGGACCGGGTGATCCCCGCGGAGCTCGTGCTGCTCGCCCTGGGCTTCTCCGGGCCGGAGCGGGACACCGGCCTCATCGACCAACTCGGTCTCCGGCTCGATGCGCGCGGGAACATCGCCCGGGACGCCGAGTTCGCCACCTCCGCGTCCGGCGTCTTCGCCACCGGAGACGCGGGCCGGGGCCAGTCCTTGATCGTATGGGCCATCGCGGAGGGCCGCTCCGCCGCCGCTGCCGTGGACCGCTATCTGACGGGCTCCACGGATCTGCCGTCGCCGATCGGGCCGACGGACCGCGCCCTCGCGGCGTGATGCCACCGGCCGGCTTGCGCCCCCTGCGGATCCCGCCGCGATGCCGATGATGCCGCCGGGTTCGGTCCGCGAACGCTCAGCGGGCGCCCGCGTTGCTGTGGCCCTGGGCAGATTTCCTGCTCAGAGGCTGTTCGGCCCAGATGGTCTTGCCATCCGCGGTGTAGCGGGTGCCCCAGCGCTGAGCGCACTGGGCGACGAGGAACAGACCGCGTCCGCCCTCATCCGTCAGGCGCGCGCGGCGCAGGTGCGGCGAGGTATTGCTGCCGTCGGCGACTTCGCAGATCAGGGTCCGGTCCCGGATGAGCCGGAGCCTGATCGGTCCGGTGCCGTAGCGGACCGCGTTGGTGACCAGTTCACTGACGATCAGCTCCGTGGTGAACGCGGCGTCTCCCAGGCCCCATTCGACCATTCTGCGGCCGACGACGTGCCGGGCGTCGGCGACGGTGGCGGGGTCGGCGGGGAGGTCCCAGGAAGCGACGTCGTCGGCGTGCAGAGCGCGGGTGCGGGCGACGAGGAAGGCGACGTCGTCACGTGGGCGGTCCGGCAGCAGGGTGCGGACCATGGTGTCGCAGATCTCTTCCAACGGGCGGTCGGGGTGCGCCAAGGCAAAGAAGAGACGTTCGAATCCGACGTCCACGTCCCGGTCGCCCGCCTCGATCAGGCCGTCGGTGTAGAACGCGATGACGCTGCCCTCCGCCAGCTCTATCTCGGCACACTCGAACGGCAGACCACCGAGGCCCAGCGGTGGTCCGGCGGGTATGTCGGGGAGCTCCACCGGGCTGCTCAGGTGGGCGATCGCGGGGCTGGGGTGACCGGCGCGGGCCACGGTGGCCCGGCGCGAGACCGGGTCGTAGATGGCGTACAGGCAGGTCGCCCCGATGACACTGGCGCTGTCGGTCGACCCTTCCGCGGCCTCCTCTTCCTCGTCGGCGAGCCGGATCACCAGGTCGTCGACGTGGGCGAGAAGCTCGTCGGGTGGCAGGTCGAGGTCGGCGAGGGTGTGGACGGCCGTACGCAGCCGGCCCATGGTGGCGGCCGCGTGAAGGCCGTGGCCGACGACGTCCCCGACGACCAGCGCCACCCGGGCTCCGGAGAGCGGGATGATGTCGAACCAGTCGCCCCCCACACCCGCCATCGCGTCGGCGGGCAGATAGCGGTACGCGGCCTCCACGGCGCTCTGTTTCGGCAGGTCGCGGGGGAGGAGGCTGCGCTGCAGTGTGAGAGCCGCGTTGTGCTCGCGGGTGAAGCGGCGCGCGTTGTCGATGCAGACCGCCGCACGGCCGACCAGCTCCTCGACGAGCAGCAGATCGTCCTCGTCGAAGGGTTCGGGATTCTTCCACCGGGCCAGGGTGACCACGCCCATGGTGATGCCCCTCGCCTGCAGGGGTGCGACCAGGGCGGAGTGCATACCGAGTTCGCGCATCTTGGCGGCCCGGGCGGGATCCTCCTCGAGCCAGGGGGCGGAGAGATCCACGACGGCCTTCAGGACCGGCCGGCCCGTGGCCAGGCACAGGGCGGGCGCCGACCCCGCCGGGTAGCGGGTCGGCTCACCGGGCTCGACCACGGCCTCCGGAAGATCCTCCTGGACCGAGTGGTGCGCGGCCCGGCGCAGCACCTCCGTGGCGCTGATCGGCCCCGGGAGCGGTTCCTGCCCGCGCAGCAAGGCGTCCAGCAGATCGATCGAGACGAAGTCGGCGACCCGCGGCACGAGTACATCGGCCAGCTCGTGGGCGGTGTCGTCGAGGTCCAGCGTGGTGCCGATACGTCCGCTCGCTTCGTTCACCAGTGCCAGCCGCTGCCGGGCCCGGTAGTCCCGGTAGTGGCTGGTGGCGTCGAGGACTGTGTGGCACACGCCGAGGACCTCGCCCGAGGGATCCTCCAGCCGGAACGAGGAGCCGGAGCGCACACGGTCACGGCGAGGGAACGCGCTGACGTCGGAGGGCGCCTGCCCGATCTGCTGGAAGGTGATCAACGGTTCACCGGTCTCCAGTACCTGCTGGGCCTCCCGCTCGAGCGCGGCACCCTCGGGGCCCGGTGTCCCGTCCCTGAGCCGACGGCCCAGGCGCAGCTGTGCGGCCACCCCCTCCATGCGCTCCAGCGCCGGATTGATCAGCAGATACCTGAGCCGGGAATCGAGGACAGCCATACCGATGGGGGACTGGTCGAACAGCCCGTGCAGCAACGCCTGATTGTGCTCCCACTCACGCAACCGGTCCACATCGGTGCCGATGACCAGCCAGCCGGTCCGCTTGTCGCTGTCCCACAAGGGGCATGCCCGAAGCTCCAGATCCAGCCGGTGGTTGTCGCGATGGCACACGGCCACGGTCGCCCCCCATCCGCCCCCCAGCCGGTACCGATCCGACAGCGCCGACGCAGCGTCGCCGTCGGCGGTGAGGATCATGGTCACCGGCCGGCCCACGACTTCTTCGGCCCGATAGCCGAGCAGGGCCTGCGCACCCTCGCTCCACCGTACGATCAAACCCTGCGAGTCCACTACGGCCGCAGCCGCACGTGTCACATCGAACGGGTCCACCGGGCCCGCGCTGCGCGCCGTCTCGGATGTGCTCATACTTGCCGCCCGCCATTCGCGCCGGCATCTCTCCCTTGGTTACCCCATACCCGGTCCGTAGCTCCGGCATCGGCCCCAGGCATGAAATGAGGCTCTCGCGAACGCGGACCGAGCCGACGATCGAGAAGATCTCATTTTACTCCGGACAAACGGCGACTCGAGGGGCCGGAAAAGCCTTCACCGCACCGCGATCCGCCCCGTCGTCCAGGCCCTCCGCCCTGTCCCGTCATCACGCTCAGTTGCGCCCGCGGGACGGTCCGAAGCGGAGACGCGGCGGAGGGTGGCGTTGCACTGCCCCTCGCGGTCGTCGCGCTCCAGGCTCCTCGGATTCGACCAGCGCCATACGGGTGAGGGCCGGTTACCGGAGCGCTTGCGCTGCGTTGTGCAGGTCGCCGCCCGAACGGAAAGGCGGCAGCTGTCAGAAATTCAGGATCGGGCGCGTTGACGTCGCGCGGGTCGCATCCGGCTCCGCTGACAAGAGCCCCCTCCGCTCGTATGGCGTGCGAGCGGATGGGGCTCTGTGCTGTTCCGGCACGGCAGGAGACGGGTCGCCGAACTCCGTCGGCAGGGTCGGCCTCGCACGGTCACAGCACAACACTGATAACCCGGCTCGGATTTGTTGAGCTGTTGGGATGGCGTCGCAAGCCATACGGCGTATTTAGCGTATTGAATGTTATGTGGCCCCTTTGGCGGAGGTATGACTCTCCTCGTTCTTCCACCGGAGAAGGACAGAGAAATTGGAGAGAGACATGCGCACATCCCTCAAGCTGTCCGTCATGGCGGTTGCCGTGGCCGCGATGCTCGGCGCCTCCGCATCGGCTGCCACCGCCCACGACAAGGGGCGGCAACTCGACGACCCGGTGAACATCTGTGGTAACGCGGACCAGTCGATCACTGGCTCCGACAGCGCCGTCCTGGCGGACATCGAACAGGAGGCGGAGGGGCCGGTCTTCTGCCAGAACGGTGAGAACAACACCGCCATCAACTTCGCCCCGGAGTCCACCTTCATCACGCTCGACGGCCTGTTCTGACACAAGCCCCGGGAGAGTGGCCGGCCGGCCCTCGACCCGGGGTCGTCCGGCACCTCGGTGCCGGTCAGCGAAATGCATGAGAGAACGGCGAAGGGTCGGCTGCCTGTCGGCTGATCCTCAGGGGAGAAGCGCGCCCGGTCCCAGCGGTGCGTTTCTCCCCTGCTCTCGTCCGGGCCCTCAATGCTCCGTGGAGCAGGGACCCCAGCGAACCCTCTGCACAGTGTTGTCAGGCACGAGCTCCTACCAACTTGTCGGGGGCTCGTGCCTTTTCGTTGTCGGCTGCCGGTGCATCGAGTCACTGAAGTACGTGCTCCGATCGCCACCGGGTTCGAGCAGCATCACTCACCGTGACCCCGGCGGAATCAATCCCCTCGATCGGGCGGAGATCCACCTGTGGCGTCGGGGCACAGATCACGTCATGTCCGAAGCAGTGACATGGCCCGATCGACGCCGAGTAGGAACGATGCCGACGAACCGCACCCTTGGGAACCATCCGGCCGAGAGCCTCACACCATTCCTTGTGGCCGGCTTCCGCAGGCTCGACGGGGCCACGGCAGGACCGGCGTGAGGGCCCCGGGCGCAGGCGGGCTCGGGTGCCGGCCACCGGCGCCGGCCAGGACACCGGGCGTCGTTGGGTCGGAGCCGCGCGACGGGGACCACGCCGGTGCCCCGCGTCCGGCGGCCGCGAAGCCTCCGGTGTGGAGAACCTGGCCGGATGGTACGGCGTGGCTGATGGCCGCGGCCTACCCGCTGCCGTCGGGACTCGTCCTGGCCCAGTGGGCGGGGGCGGATGGTCTTGCGGAGCTTCCGCTGGGCCGGCCCTTCGACCTGGTCCGGGTCTCGCACGGCCTCGGCCGTCGCGTCGTCGCTGACCTACTGGCGGGCGGTGACGCCACGTTGGGGCCGGTCCTGTGGTGCGGGCCGCGTTCCCGCTTCGAGTTCCTCGTGCCCGGTGGGACAGCTCAGAACTGGCTTCCGCTGCCGGGCACTCGGTGCGTCGGCAAAGGCAGCGTTCTGCGTTGCCCCATGGCACACAGCGTCGCCTCTCCGCAGGTGTCGGGTGACAACCGGACCTGGGTGGTTCCGCCGGACGGATCGGGGCAGTTGACGGATCCCCTCGTGCTATGGGCGCACATCGAGGAACAAAGGAGCGGGGCACGCGTGACCGATGACGACCGTCGGGTGTCCACCGTCCAATAATTCGACGCCTCGTTAATTGTGCGATGATGGTACGCATTTATGGCGTGAGTGTCTTTTCGGCGATTCACTGCTCGGTGTGTATGCTTTTCCGGAACCCGTTGTTCAGGCCTTGGCAGTCGCGACGACGGTTCCTTGGGGGAAGGCCCCAGGAGTTTTCCTGGGGCCCTTCCCGATTCTGCCGTCCATTCCCTGCATGGCCCGTTTCTGCGGATATGGCTGACGTGATTTTCGGGGCGGGGAGCCGCGCCCCCGGGCTGTTGGACAGGGCGCACCGTCAAGACCGAGATCGCCTCCGCTATTTGTTCCCGCGATTGCTGTCAACTCCATCCGCCCCTTGCGCGTGCGCGCGGATGCTCGCCGGTCCGTTCCCCTGAGTGTGGTCCTGCCCGGCCCGGCTCAAGTCCGCTCAGACATCGATCGGGGCGACAGTGGCACCGTCCATACGCAGCCGAACGTCCTTGGCGTGCCCGTCGCACGCGGGAAACGCGGTGCCGTGGGCGTCGGTGCACTGGTGGCTGGCGGGCTCGGTGCACGGCGCGCCGAGCCGGTCGTAGGCCCATACCCGGTAGCAGTGGGGGCTTTTGCAGGTGGTGCGGCCGGCCTTGGAGTGCAGGGTGTTGCCGTGTTCCGGGCACACTCCCCAGGCAATGGCGCACAGAGTGCCGCCGGGGGAGGTGTGGAGACGTGCGATGTCCGCGGCCGTTTCCTCCAGGGCGCCGGCGATGAGGTGTGCCTGGGCGGTGGCGTGGTCGAGCTGGGTGAGACTGGGCGGGTCGCCGTCCGTACGGGCCCTCATCAGCCGGGTGTGAATCTCCTCGAGTCGGCGGGCAAGGGTCTCGGCCTGGGCGGCGAGGCCGCGGAGCTCGGCGGAGGTGGGTTCGGTCGGGTCGCTGTCGGCCATATCCGAATTGTGTCAGTGGGGTCTGTGGCGGCCCGGTATTGCTCTCAGACGCCCGGCCGCGGCCCGAAGGGCGGCTGCCGCGCCCTGTGTGAGCGGCTCGCCGTGGCCGAAGCAGGCGGCATCGGTGTCGAGAGGCGCCAGCGCTTGAAGGAAGCGACGGCCCCGGGAGGGTCGACGTTGAAGACACCCAGCATGACCCTCCGTCGTGACCTCGCGCCACGGTGTCACCGGTGAACAGCACTTGCGGCGCGGGGAGATGGAGAGCCACACCGTCGGCGGTGTGCCTGGGGTCGGCCACTGCCACGGCCCGCCTGTCGCCGTCGAAGTCGAGCACGTCGCCGTCGTCGAGTTCACGGTCCACGCGGAGCCGACTCCCGGCTCTTCGCGACGGGGGTTGCCTCACGCGCAGCGACACACAGCGGTGAGCACGGGGTGCAGCGCGCAGAGCGGATGCTGGAACGCACGTGGGCCCCGTGACCATCACGGCCGCGTTGGGAAGGCAAGGCTGTCCGGTGGGCCGTACTCGGCGACTCCGCACTGAAACACTGCGATGACAGAGAGTATGGAAGTGCGGCCATGAGTGTGAAATGTCCCGTTTTGGGAACGGGGTGGGGCGAGGTTCGCGACGAAGGAGGCGTCATGGGACAGCGCGATGCGTACGAGCTGGTGTTTACACAGGCGCCCTACTCGGCGCCGGTGGTGGAGGATGTGGTGGTGGTGCACCGCACTGATCGGAGCGGCCCGGGTGGGCACCCCGTATACATGGACGACACCGGCATCGTCCGGGCAGAGATCAGTGACCGTTCCGAGGTGCGGATGATCGCCAGCGGTGGGCACCAGGTGCACGCGGCGGTTCAGGCGCGCCCACTGGTCCAGCCCGGGTCCGGGTGACTCTACGGCCGCCGGGCAGGCACGCCGTGCAAGGTTACGGGTGCGCCCGGCGGTCTACTGTGGGCGGGACGTCAGGCGCGATCGGATCGTGTGACTCGGACGTCCGTCCCGGGGGAGGAAGCAGGTGGCCAAGCAGCCGACCCCCGCACAGCGGCGGGCCGTTGCGGAGGCCGATCCGGACACCGGGCTCGTACGCGGCCGGGAGTCCGTACTGGAGGCGCTGGCCGGCCAGGGGTGGGTGGTGAGGCACCCGCGGCCGCCTCACCGCTGCTATCTGACGCCCGCCGGTCGTCAGTTCCGCCAGGAGCTCCTCGCGCCCGCGCCGCAACCGCCGGGACCCGATGAGGGCACCACGGTCTCGGCGGGTGTGTTCAGTGCCCGGTCGGGCGATGAGGCGGAGCCCGCCGATGGCCGGGTGCGGGCGCGCGAGGTGAGCGTTGCCTGGGAGGGGCTGCTGGAACTGCGGCGGCTCACCAACCGCACCGGCAGCACGGAGGTGCCGTGCCCGTGGGAGCGGACACATCTGGTGGCGGCCGTGGGGCTGGCTCTGGAGGCGGCGGATTGCCGGCCGTCCGCGGTTGACGGGAACGGCCTGCGCTGCGGCAGCGGCTATCGCCTGTTCCCGTGGTCATCGGACGATGCTGTGCGCGTGACCTGGGCGGGCGCGGCGTCAGCGGGCGCGGCGTCAGCGGGTCCGGCGTCCTCGGGTGGGGCGCGGTCGGGGAGCGGCGATGAACCGGTCAGGCAGGAGCTGGGCCGGTACGCGCGAGCGCTCGAGCGCGCGGGTTGGCAGGTGTCCGAACACCCGGACAGGAAGAGCGGCGCTCCCTTCCTTCTGGCATCTCCGCGCCGCGCCGCTCCGGCACCCCGCCGGTGACGACGGGGGCCCCGGCCCGTACGGAGCGAGCAGACCCCGCGGGGCGCGCGTCGGCCATCACGCGGCTCCGGCACCACCGCGGCGTACCAGCGCCTCTCGTTTCCTCGCGACGGACAGCGATCGTGCAGGTGCCCGCGACGGGAGAGTCCCGGATTCAGCCGTTGGCGATCACCGCCCCGACGGCTGCCCCCGCCGCCGTGCGCGGGCAGAGTGAGGCCATGACCCTCGGATTCAGCGGTGATGTCGCCCAGTACTACGCGAAGTTCCGGCGTGGCTACCCGCCTCAGGTTCTCGATACGCTGCAAGCGGCCTTCGGGCTGGGCACCGGCGACGTCGTCCTCGACCTCGGATGCGGTACCGGCCAGCTCGCCGTCCCGCTCGCATCCCGCGTCCGTTCGGTCATCGGTGTGGATCCCGAGCCGGACATGCTCCGGCTGGCCAGACAGTCGGCTACCGGGCAGGGCGTGCACAACGCGACGTGGGTGCTCGGCGCCGACACCGACATACCCGCGATGGGTGCGCTGGTGGGACAGCGTGCCCTGGCGATGACGGTCATCGGGCAGGCGCTCCACTGGATGCGGCACGACGAGCTGTTCCGTGAACTGACCCCGCTGTTCCGGGCCGGTGGAGGCATCGCCGTGGTCGCCAACGGGACGCCCCTGTGGTTGCAGGACAGCGCGTGGTCGCGTTCGCTTCGGAGGTTCCTGGAAGAGCACTTCGGCACCAGGCTGGAGGCGACGTGCGGCACCGGCTCCCGGGACCGGCTTCGCTACGCGCAGGCGCTCGGCGAGGCCGGTTACGAGGATGTGCGGGAGACCGCGATCGAGTACAGCGATGAGCTGAGCGTCGACGAGCTCATCGGCGGGGTCTACTCCGCGATCCCCGCGGATGGGCTGCCGGCACCGGCCGACCGGCCGGCGTTCGCCGAGGCCATCCGGCAGTCGCTCCCACCGGAGCTGCGGTTCACCGAACACGTCAGAGTTTCCGTACTCACCGGCCGGATCGCGTAACCGCATGGCTTGGCCGGCCTGTCCCCACGCTGGACGCGGGAACGGCCGAATCATCTTCAAACGCCGGTCCTGAAGGTGATTCGGCCGCTCCCCTGCCGCCCGCCCTCGGCCGTCACACAAGCAAACCATGGGCGGTCATACGCTCAGCAACCGAGGTTGCCACCGGCGGTCGTGCCCAGAATCTGGACGAACCTCTGATAGGCGTTGATCCGGCTCTGCACCTGCGCGGGATTCTTGCCGTCGCATTCCAGGCTGCCGTTGATGCTGCGGATGGTCTCACCGAATCCCCGGCTGTTGACCATCGCCTGATGCGGCGTCATCGTTCCCGGCCCGCTCTGTGTGTTCCAGTACCAAAGGCCGGTCTTCCACGCCACCGAGGCGTTGTTCTGCACCAGGTACGGGTTGTTGAGCAGGTCGATACCGAGAGCGTCGCCCGCCGCCTTGTAGTTGAAGTTCCAGCTCAGCTGGATCGGGCCGCGGCCGTAGTACGCGGCCTGGCCCGCGGGGCAGCCGTACGGCTGGCTCGTGTCGCAGTAGTGGGGGTAGTTCGAGGTGTCCTGCTCCACGACGTGGACCAGGCCGCCGGTTTCGTGACTGACGTTGGCTAGGAAGGCCGCGGCTTCCTGTTTCCTGATGGTGTCGCTGCCGGTGTTGGCGAAGCCGGGGTAGGCGCTGAGGGCCGCGGTGAGACCGCTGTAGGTGTAGAAGGAGTTCCGGCTCGGGAACATCTGGTTGAACTGCGCCTCACTCACGACGAAGTTCGATTCGCCCGGCACCCCGCCGCCACAGTCGTACGGTTCCCAGTACCAGGTGCTGATGACGGGGTCATAGCCCGGGTTGTCGTGCTCGGCCCGGTAGAAATTGCCGTCGCTGTACTGGACGATGTCGCCGGCCGCGTACCATTTCCCGGCAACCCATTGCGTAAAGGTGCAGGCGGACGCCGCGGCCGGTGAGGAAGCCGCGGCGGAATACGTGGGCACGGCGACCGACATTGCGGCCGCAATGGCTAAACCGGTGAGGGATGCCGTGATTCGCTGTCTCGACACGTGATGACTCCTTCGTACGGGCACGCCGCACAGACGGCTGGGCTGATCCGTATACGAGCTGTCACGCCACGGGAGCCGGCGCGCCCGGGGCCGCCGGATGTGGGTGGAGGACACTCAACCGGATTGGTCTGTACCAGTCAAGGTGTAGACCAATTTTGGGGTCGCCTCTCCCGTCCCGCCGAAGGGGCTGACTGCCGGGGCCGGCGGGCGGTCCCGGCAAGCAGCCGGTCGGTCGATGGCAGGCGGTCGATCAGCCGTGTGCGGCCATGACGTGCTTGACGCGCGTGTAGTCCTCCAGGCCGTGCATCGACAGGTCCTTGCCGTACCCGGACTGCCCGAACCCGCCGTGCGGCATCTCGGCGGTCAGCAGCCCGTGCGTGTTGATCCACACGCAGCCGAAGTCCAGGCAGGTCGTCAGCCGCGCGGCCCGTCCGTGGTCGCGCGTCCAGACGGAGGCCGCCAGGCCTTGCGGTACTCCGTTGGCCAGCGCCACGGCCTCCGCGTCGTCGCCGAAGCGCTGCACGGTGATGACCGGCGCGAAGATCTCCTCCTGCACGATCTCGTCGTCCTGTGTCAGGCCGGAGACGACGGTCGGGGCGAGGAAGTATCCGTGGTCACCGTGCTGCTCGGCGCCGCAGTGCGACTGCGCGTGGGCCGGAAGCCGTGCCAGCAGGCCCAGTACGCGGTCGAGTTGTGCGGCGCTGTTCAGCGGGCCGAAGTCGACGCCGGGCTTCGTCGCCTCGGCGCGCTCGGTGAGCGCCGCCACGAACTCGTCGTGGATGTCCGAGTGGACCAGCACACGGGTGGCGGCCGTACAGTCCTGTCCGGCGTTGTAGAACGCGGCGGCCACGATGCCGTCCGCCGCACCGCGCACGTCGACGTCGTCGAAGACCAGGACGGGTGCGTTGCCGCCCAGTTCCAGGTGCGTGCGCTTGAGCGTGGCGGCGGCGCTGCGGGCCACCTCGATCCCCGCGCGGGTCGACCCGGTGATCGACACCATGGCGGGCACCTCGTGCTCGACCAGCAGACGCCCGGTGTCCCGGTCGCCGAGCACCACGTTGAACACACCGTCCGGCAGGATCTCCGAGGCCACCTCCGCAAGCAGCGCCGTACTGCTCGGCGTGGTGTCGGCGGGCTTGACCACCACCGTGTTCCCCGCCGCGATGGCTGGGGCGATCTTCCAAACCGCCATCATCAACGGGTAGTTCCACGGCGTGATCTGGGCGATCACGCCGACCGGCTCGCGCCGCTGGTAGGAGGTGTGCCCGGCCACGTACTCGTCGGCCGAGCCGCCGTGCATCAGCCGGGCCGCACCGGCGAAGAACCGGATCTGGTCGGCACACTGCGGGATCTCCTCCTCCAGCACCACCTGGCGGAGCTTCCCGGTCTCCCGGCACTCCGCCTCCACGAATTCCTCCGCCCGGGCGAGCAGTGCGTCGGCCAGCGCCAGCAGTGCCTCCTGGCGCGCGGCGGGGGTGGTGGCCGCCCAGCCGGGAAAGGCCGCTTCGGCCGCGCGCACGGCACGCTCGACATCAGCCGCTCCCGACACCGCCGCCGCGCCGAACACCTCACCGGCCGCGGGGTCGATCAGCTCACTCGTAGGGCCGCCCGCGGCCTCTCGCTGACCATTGATCACATTGCCTACGGTGGTGCTCATCGGCTGCCGTCCTTCTCTGTACGTCCTGCGCGAGTGCTGTTGTCGTGATCACTGCCGTGGTCCCGGGGCGGCCCGGGCCATTCGGCGACGAGGGGGCGCGGGCGGTGCGCCCCTGGCCGGGACCGGGCGTGGCCGGCGCGGTCCGAGCACTCCGGGCGGCTCGGGGCATGTGAACAGCAGTGCCGGAACAGAGGCCGCGGCCCCGGCCAAGGTGCTGACATGCGTACTCCTGTGGGTGGGGCATGGGGGAGCTCCCCGGGGCGGTGACGTCCCACGATGAAGCATTTCCCCGACCACGCATACTGGTCAAAGTGCACTGTTCGCCGTCATGCGATGTGCACAACGCACACCGGCTGGGGAGCGCTCGTAGATCGCGTACGGCTCCGCGTGCGCGCCGGGCCGGGGGAGCGGCTTCGACCGGTCTGCTGCGCTGGATCACCAGCAGATCATGCGCTGGATCGCCGGCGGATCATGCAGAGCATCGGTCCCGTCCCCGAGCGGCCGACAGGTGATCACTCCGACGCGTTCGCGGCCGTCCCCCGGTCCACGTGGGCCGGGGGCGGGCCTGGCTCCCATGACGACGGTGGCGTTCAGCTCGCCGGAAACGGCAACCCGCGGCGTCAGCCCATTGCGGGAGACGATGTCGACTGCCTGCGGGGTTTGGCGCTCACTCGTCTCGAACAGAAGGTGGCCGCCCGGCGCCAGCCATACGGGCGCCGCAGCGGCCACCCGCCGCAGGACATCGAGCCCGTCCGCGCCACCGTCGAGCGCCACCCGCGCCTCGTGGATACGGGCCTCCGGGGGGAGCAACTCGATCTCGTCGGTGGGTACATAGGGCACGTTGGCGAGCAGGACGTCGACGCGGCCCCGCAGCGAAGCGGGCAGCGGCTCGTAGAGGTCGCCTTCGTACACCTGACCGCCCGCGGCGGTGACGTTGGGCCGGGCGCACCGCACCGCGGCGGCGTCGACGTCGGCGGCGTACAACTCGACCCGGTCCGTGGTCGCGGCCAGCGCTGCGCCCAACGCGCCCGAGCCGCAGCACAGGTCCACGACGACAGCCCCGGGCCGGGTGAGGGCGGCGGCTTGGTGGACGAGGAACTCCGTACGGCGGCGGGGTACGAAGACTCCGGGGTCCACGGCGATCCGCAGGCCGCAGAACTCGGTCCAGCCGAGGACGTGTTCGAGGGGCAGGCCGACGACTCGCTGTTCCACCATGGCGGCGAGAACGTCAGGCGTCCGTGCCGCCGAGATGAGCAACTGCGCCTCGTCCTCGGCGAAGACACAACCGGCGGCCCGAAGCCTGGTGACGATGACGGAGAGAGGGGGAAGTGACAGTGAAGCCGACATGAGTGCCTTTCGGGATGCCTGAGGGCGCTCCCGCGGCGGTCACCTGTGGCGGAGGGACCGCACGGCGTGAGATGCGAGCACCCAGCCTGGTACAGCGGTAATGGGTCTCACCTCCTCGGTCGTTCACTGCTGAAGACGGAAACACTCTACCTGAGCTCGATCTTCCGGGTCCGCGTCCTTTCGGGCGGGACGCGGCAGGAGAGTGGCCCAGGTCACACATTCCGCCGTCATACGAGAGACCCCCGCCGTTCGTGTGCGTAGTGACTGGTCCGTTGGACCGGCGCAAGCATCCGCAACCGGAAGGGAAGGACACGATGCGCGCCCTGCGTGCTCTGCCCGCGGCACTCCTGGCCGCCACTGTGGCGGCTCTGGCGGGCTGCGCCCCCGGCGGCTCCGCCCAGCCCCCGACCGTTCCGCAGAGTGCTCGCGCCCAGGCGGACCTGCTGAAGAGGGCCGAGTCCATCCTGGTGGGACGCTGCTTGGGGAAGCGCGGACTGCGGCCGGAGGCGGGCCCGGCCGCATCCTCCGCCGACGGGTCCGCGCGGAAGGCAGCCGCGGACGACTCGTCGGCGGTCCGGCGCACATTCCCGTACGGCATCGATGACCCCCGGTGGGCAGCCCGGCACGGCTTCGGACTGCCGGCCCCGTCCGCATCGAAGAGCACCTCCCAGCCGCGGCCCGGGACCGCCGGCGGACCGGCGGAGCACGGCGAGCGTGCCCGGACGGAGGAGCAGTCCCGCAAGGTCACCGCGGCCGTGTTCGGCGCCGGTGAGCGGGAGTTGTCGGTAGCGCTGCCCGGTGGGTACACCGTCAGCGTCAACACCGACGGCTGCCTGGCCACCGCGCAGCGGCAGTTGTACGGAGACCAGAAGCGCTGGGTCCGCGCGCAGGTGCTGGTCGACAACCAGCGCGCGGAGGCGGGCAGGCGCGTACGCGCGGACCGCGGCTACCGCAGCGCCCTGGAGAGCTGGTCGCGGTGCATGGCGCCGAGTCAGGCCGCCAAGGACCCGGCGCAGCTGCGCCGGAAGTGGGAGCACCGCGCGGCGGGCATGAGCGCGGGGCAGGCACACCGCCTGCAGCGAAGCCTGGCCGTGGCAGAAGCGCGCTGTGTGCGCTCCACCGAGCTGGCCCGTACCGCCGAACGTCTGGAACGCCGTCACCTCGGTGGGGTCCGCGCGGCCCACCAGCGAGAGAACGAGGACTACCAGCGGATGCGCCGCCACGCGCTCCACCTGGCGGTTCAGCGGGAAGCGCCCGGCGCCTAGGGACCGCCCTCTCCAGCACCACCCACAGTTTCCCCCGGCGAACGCCGGGGGTTGATGGAGCACGTCCATCGCACACAGGAAAGGACACATGTCATGCGCAAGATCGCTCTTGCAGGAGCCACGCTGGCTCTGGCAGCGACCGCAGCCGTGGTGACGCCGACCTCCGCGCTGGCCGCCGGCTGCGGTTCCGGCAGCTTCTGCGCCTGGACGTCCCCCAACTACGGGGGCGACAAGGCGGAGTGGACCGGCGACGACAGCACATGGGGGGCGCCGATCAACGACAACGACGAGTCGTGGGCCAACTACGGGGTCTCGGGACCCGGCGTGCAGGACCACGTCCAGGTGTGGAACGGATGGGGCGGCCGGACCATCTGCCTCGCCCCGGGACAGGCCGTCGGGAGCAACCCGGGCGCGGCGAACCGCGGTGGCGCCCACACCTGGGAAGCCAGCTGCTGACCTGACTGATCCGACCTCGCCTGGCCCGTCCAGGCCAGGAAACGGCGGCGGCCGGCACCGGGGTTCACAGCTCCGGTGCCGGCTCGTTTCCTGACGACCGTCAGGCGGACCTGCCGCTGGTGGGAGGCGGCGGAGGACGATCGGGCCGGGAGCCGGATGCCGAGGATTGAGGATTCAGCACTGGGCGCACCGGGAGGCCGGCCACCCGTGCCATCACCTCAGACTGCCGTCCAGGCGGGGTCGCGCCCGCTGAGAGCAATGACGCGGTCGAGGAGCGGGGCGTCTGCAGGGACGTCGACGACCGGGCCGAAGAGCCCTTCTCTGCTCGCCTCCTGACCCGGCTCGGACATGAGCGACACGAACTCCATGCACGCGCTGAGCGCCTGTGGATCGCAGTCGAAGGGCTGCCCGCTCGCGTGGGCGATGTCCCAACCGTGAATGACCAGCTCGTCCAGGGCGATCCTGCCCGCCGACTCAGCCGGCAGGTCGACTCCACCCGCCTGGGTCATTCCCACCCACGCGCCGGGGTCGCGCCAGGCATCGCCGAGTGCCGTGAGCTGCCCGGCGATACGGGACCGCCAGTCGTCACCCAGCCGGGTGGCGTCGCCGGAGGGGAGCTGCGAGGTCGCCGCTCCGAGGTCTTTTGCAGCGGCGGTGGTGAACGCCTGCGACAGCCCGTCGACGTGGTCGATGAGGTCGCCGAGGGTGTACTCGGGGCACGGCGTGGGCGCTCCGAGCTGGTCGTCGGTGATTCCCTGCAGCAGGCTCGCCATCTGACGGGCCGCGGGTTTCAAGTCGAGCATCGCGGTCATCGGGGGCTCCTTCGGTGCACATGCCGTCCTTGACCAACACCCTTCCACGAGGGGCTGACAATCGGCCTCCCCGAGACGCGAACGCGGGCACCCGCACGGCACACCTCAGGACCCGCAGCGGAAGCCCCGCGACCACTTCGCCCGTCCGGCTCCTGAGTCGCGACAGTCGAAGTCGTGTACCTACGCTCCGATCATGAGCTCTCACCCCAACACCCACCGCCAGGACCCGGGCGGCGACGCTGAGGACGTGGCTCATCTGCTGGTGCGCTGCCTGGAGGCCGAGGGTGTCGCGTAAGCCTTCGGCATCCCCGGCGAGGAGCCCGGCAGGCAGTCGTCCGTCCTCGTCTGCAACGACACGGGACACCAACTGCAGACCTGCGCTGGACAGGTTTCCCGCCCGAGCTCCGCATCCGAGCGAAGCGGCCATGCAGGGACCCGATCTCTCCGTTCTCCCCGGACTCATCGGCGAGCGGGCCGGGTGCGGAGTCAGCCTTGCTACGGGGACTGGGTGTCGCTGAGAAAGAAAGCCGCCAGGATCGTACCCTTTACCCACGATATGCGCTGATTCACGCAGTCTTCTGGTCTCTGGGTGACGCCATGTGCTGGAGTGCGACGGCTGACCTCGTGGCGGGCGTCGGCATCGCCGCGATCGGGGTGGCCTGCGTGTCGCAGCTGCGCCGGGCCCGCGATCTGCCGCTCGCCGCGCTGCCGCTGCTCCTCGGAGCCCACCAGGTCATCGAGTCCGTCGTCTGGCGTTCCGGCGGCGGTGCGGGCCCGGCCACCATGGCCTGGGCCGTCATGGCCCTGCCCCTGCTGGCGGTGTGGGTGCCGCTCGGCGTGCTGCTCGCCGCGCCGCCGACTGCCCGGCGCGGACTGGCGGTCGCGGCCGCTGCCGGGCTCGCCACCGCCGGCGCGCTCACGTACGCCCTGGCCACCCGGCCGGTGACGGCAGAAATCCGTGGCCACACTCTCGGCTACGTCCTCGACCTGCCGCACTCGCCGCTGATCATTGCGGGCTATCTCCTCGCCACCGTCGGCTCCCTGCTGCTCGGCGGTGATCCGCTGCTGCGGCTGCTCGGGGTCCTGGTGGCGGCCGGGGCGGTGATCTGCGTGGTGCTGTGGCGGTTGGAGTTCATCTCCACCTGGTGCGCCTTCGCCGCGGTGGTCTCCGTGGTCATGCTCGGCTGGGTGCGGCGCCGTCCGGAGGGTCCGGCGCCGCCTCGCGTGCCTGCGTGGCGGCCGATGAGCCGGTGACGGCCGACGGGATGGCCGCCGCGATGGCTGATGCAGCGGAGGTCGGGGGCGCGCCCTCAGCCGCTGAACTGTTCACCGGGCGTTGTCGGAATGGCTCGCGATATCACGCTCTCTCGCGGTCGGTTCGGCTGCCCGGTGCGTGCTGGTGGTTCAGGTGTCAGGAGCTCATGACGACTCGACAGCTGCTTTGATCCGGTGGGCGAAGGCGTCCGCGTCCTTACGCGCGGCGCTCAGGGCGAGGCCCGCGATCAGTTTGCCCAGGCCGTGGCCTTCGAGATGGTTGAAGATCCGCAGGCGGGTCTTTCCGCCGGAACTGGGCTGGAGGTCGTAGCCGCCCTCCGTGGCCGTGATGAGGTTCTTCGAGGTCTCGGCCCAGCGAATCCTGCTGGGCGGCTGGAACTCGGTGATCCGGAACTCTCGCTGGGTCTTCATACCGGCGTCCTTGACCGTGCTTGCGTAGACGGTGCCCACGGCGGTCGGGCCGTCGGTCGTCTTCGTCATCTGCAGCACTCTCGGGCTGAACTTGGGGTCGTTCTCACCGTTGGCGAGGAAGGCGAAGACCTCCTCGATGGGGCGGTCGATGTCGACCGATGCCTCGAACTGTCCGGCCATTGTTTCTCCCTGATCGCTCGTGCTCCAGCTGTGACGTGCAGTTATCGTCCCAGAACGGGGGAGGAGACTCCCGGTGAACCCGGCGGAAGAAGTGAGCCCGGACGGTGCGCGGGGGCCTCCTCACGACATGGGGAGGGCCCCTCACCCGCTCAGTATCGGCGCGAGCCCACCACCCCCTTCCCGACCCGGCTGACGTCGCGCCCATGGACGCGAGGTCCCGGGGAAAGCGCCAAGGCGGAAGGATTTTCGTCTCCCGGGAGGTGCATGCGAGATGGCACAGTTGCGGCGATCGGCCTCCGTTTCCGCTCACGGTCCGACGGGCTCCGAAGGTGCCTCGAGCGAAGTTCGGAAACCGCGGGCCGAGGGCGCGTCTCCCGATGGAGCGCGCCCTGTGCGCCGGCCGGTGCGCAATCGCCTGCCCTGGTGGGTGACGGTTCCGGCCTCGCTCGTCGCCCTGCTGGTCCTGGTCGTGCTGGCCGGGCACATGCGTCTGCTGCCCGGGCTGAAGAATCCGTTCGGGGCGGAGACCGAAGACCGCACCGGGCCCGCCTTGCTGAAATCCATTCAGGACATGAGCCGCTACGAGGCCGTCTCCGGCACCTTCCAGGTCGTCGTCGATCTGGACAAGGACGCCAAGTTCCTGCCGGACGCCGTGCGCGGCAGCCGTACGTTGTTCGTCGGCACCGGAAACGTCGCAGCGTACGTAGACCTCGGTGGCCTGGACAAGGATGCCGTCACGGTCACGGACGACCGTGAGGGCGCCAGGCTGAGGTTGCCGCATGCGCGTCTGGAGAAGCCTGCGCTGGACGTGGAACGTTCGTACGCCGTCACCAAGGAGCGTGGGCTTCTCGACCGGCTCGGCGACGTCTTCTCCGACAACCCCAACGATGAGCATGAGGTGCACAAACTGGCTGTGCAGCACATCGGCGACGCAGCGAAGGAGAGCGACCTCGTGGCGCGCGCGGAAAAGAACACCGAACGTATGTTGGAAAACTTGTTGCGTTCCCTGGGATTCGAGCGGATCGCCGTGACGTTCGCGGAACAAGGCGGGCGGGATTGAGCAGCGCGTAGTCGCGGCCAACGTGCAAGCCTGCCCGCACGCGGTGCAGTTGGCCAGGGATGGCGGCTGGTTCAGGGTGGTGTCGGCGCGCAGTCCGCTTTGGTGTGGGGTGAACTGCCTGGCCGCGCTGAGAGACGTTCTTCGCTGAGCGTGAGGCAGCTCCGGAGCCGAGCCTGGAGCTCGGGTCCGGAGCTGCCCAACAAGCGGTCTCAGCGCTCAGATGAGATCATCGACGATGGTCAGGACGTTGCCCTCGGCGTCGCCCGACTCGGCCTCGCTCTCGTTCTCGTTCTCGTCGTTGTCGATACCGCAGATCTGCTGGGTCGAGTTCGACTCGGCGTTGCCGGAGCCGAGGAGCGTGATCGGCGAGCCCGCGATGTTGATGAGACCGTTCTGCGACGTCACGTTGGTGGTGTCGGCCGACTGGTCGCAGTCGATCACGGTGGTGTTGTAGACGTCCCCGTCGTCGTCATGGGCCTTGTCGTGCTTGTACTCATGGGCCTTGTCGTGCTTGTACTCATGGGCCTTGTCATGCTTGTACTCATGGGAGCCCTCGGAGCCATGGGCGGAGGCGACGCCGGCCCCGAGCACGCTGACGCTACCGACCATCGCGGCTACAAGGGCAACCTTGCGAAGCTTGCGCATTACATCTCCACTTCCGTCTGAGTCGACACGATCCGCAATCGTTCGAATCGCTACAGTAACGTATGCTATGTGAAGATCAACACTTTTCGTCTACAACACACCGGTTTGTCATGATTTTCCAGGGTCGCTCCTCGTCGGCAATGTCCGCCCCAGGCCCAGCGCATGGCTGCACTCCCAAACCTGCCGTCACGTTGCGCCGTACTCGCTCACCCCGTGAACCGGTAGCGGCAACGGACGGGGTGCAACCGAGTGCGATCGCCGCTCCACGGCGAATCCCAGCTGTAGACCAAGGCCTGCGGTTTACCGCGGTGGCCCGGTGCTCGACAGGGCATACAGGCGGGAGACTCAACTGGGTTGACGGAGGCTGGGCCGTGAGATGGGTTGGCTCAACCCGCCGCGACCTCGCCGACCCCGCGCTGCACACCACACCCGTCCACGCCGTCGCAACCCGGTGGGCTTCCCGGTGCCGCCGATGTCACCCGCGCCTTCCGCACCGCCTACGGGATCCCACCCAAGGACTACCGGCGCCGATGCCTCCACACCTCCGAGTGGGCTCACCGTGCGCGGGACTTCCCGCGCCGGGCCGGTACTTGCCGGGCGCCGTACGGGGTGATCGTGAGTCAGCCGATTAGGGTGAATTCCATGGACATCAGCGTGGTTGTCGCGGCCCGGGAGGACGACCGTCCGCCACATGAGCCTTTGCGCGTCGCGGCGTTGGCGGACCGGCTCGGGTACGGCGAGCTGTGGGTCGGCGAGGGGCCCACCTGGGATGCGTTCGTGCTCACGACCGCGATCGGGCCGGCCACCGAGCGGATCGCGATGACGGCCGGGCCGGTACCCGTCCATGTGCGCGATCCGGCGACGATCGCGAGGGGAGCGTCATCGGCCGCCGCCCTCACCGGCCGGTCGGTCGGCGTGGCTCTGGGTACCTCCAGCACCCGGGTGGTCGAGGGGGTGCACGGTCGTTCCCGTGCCCGGGCGGCCACCACTTTGGCCGAGAGCGCCGAGGCCGTACGGATGCTCATCCGCAGCGAACGGGCGGCTCCGGACGGCGAAGTCGTGCCCGGCAGCGGCTTCCGCCGACGGCTGGCTCCGCCGGGCGGACAGCTCACCGTGGCGGCCTTCGGTGACCGCGCCATCGCCGCCGCGGCACAGCACGCCGACCGCATGCTGCTGGATCTGGTCTCCCCCGAGCAGGTCGGCCTGCTCCGCGCGAAGCTGGACGCCGCGTCCGCCCAGGTCGGCCGCACGCCGCCCAGGCTCGCCGCCTGGCTGCCCACGGCCGTCGATCCCGCCCCTGAGTCCATCACCCAGATCATGCGGAGCATCGTCGGTTACCTCACGGTGCGCGGCTACAGCGACATGTTCACCACCGCCGGGTTCGGCGAGGCCGTGGAGATGGCCGGCGCAGGCGCCGCACCCGAGGAACTGCTCACTGCGCTGCCGCCCCAAGCCGCAAGCGAGGTCGGGCTGGTGGGCGATACGGCTACGGTACGGGCGCGCCTTGAGGTGTATGCCGCGGCCGGACTCGACGAGGTCGCCATCGTCCCCGCCACCAGCGGCGACCCGGGCGGTGAGCGGACGCTGGCCGCCCTGGCACCGCGGCCATGAAGCAGGGAGAGACGGCCAGGAAGCCTGCGCACTCGGCGCACTCGGCCTCCCTGTCCAACCGCGCCCCTCGCCTGTCGTCTGTGGCCGCTGTTGCCGTGCGGCAACTGTCCAGCCCTGGCCCGCGTCCTGGCCCGCGCCTGTGTCCTGGTGCGCGCGGAAGTTCGGCTGCGCCGGATCGCCGTTGGCAGGCGAGGCCGGCTTCCCGCAGCAGCGTCATCGGGATGAAAGGACGCCCGGGGTGCGCCCGGTGGTGTCGGCGATGAGCTGGGCGGCGACCCTGTTCCGTGAGCCCGACGGAGTCTGTTGTCCCTCGAACGGACGCACGAGGACCGGTATGGCCGCGCCCCGGCAGGGAATCCGACCCGGAGGGACGCCGGTCCGGCCGGACCGGCCGTCCAGCTGTTGGAGGCCAGGATGAGCGGCGAGATGTGGACCATCGTGGTGATCGCCACGGTGCTGGTCGTCATCATGGTGGTGTTGGCCGTCGTGCTGCTGGTGAAGGTGGTCCGCGCCCGCAAGCTGCTGCGCAATGCCGGTATCCCCCTGAACAACAAGCTCGCGTACTGGGGTTCGATCCTTTATCTGATCTGCCCGGTCGACCTGTTGCCGGATCCGGTCCTGCTCGATGACATCGGCTTGCTGCTGCTCGCACTGCGCTCGTTGTACAAGGCTGCGGATGCGGCGGGGCTGCGCTCATCGGCAGGCGTGGACGCCGATGCCCTCCCTGACCGGGCCGCCGCGGAAGTCCGGTGAGATCCCGCCCCGGACCTCGCTCTCAAGCGCGGTCTCCGTCGGCTGCGCGGTCTCACGGCACCAGGGCCGCACGCGCCCGGGCCGCGCGCACGGCGGCGGCGAGACCGGCGATGTCGTAGGCGCCCTGGTGCCGTCGTCCGTTGATGAAGAAGGTCGGTGTCCCCGACACGCCGCTCAGGTCGGCCGATTCGACGTCCTCGGCCACGCGCGCGGCACCGACGCGTGCCCGCAAGTGCCGTTCGAACGACTCGGTGTCCAGGCCGAGGTCCTCGGCATAGCCGAGCAGATCGGGGATCCGCAGGGCACCCTGGTGATCGAGCAGGAGGTCGTGCATCTCCCAGAAGGCTTCCTGCTCGGTCGCGGCCTCGGCCGCCTCCGCGGCGAGTTGGGCGTGCGGGTGGACATCGTTGAGCGGGAGCTGCCGCCAGACGTAGCGGACGTCTCCGAAGTCGGCGAGCAGATCCCGGAGGACGGACTCCGCCTGGCCGCAGTAAGGGCATTCGAAGTCGCCGTACTCGACCACCGTCACCGGCGCGGCCAAGGGCCCGCGCACATGGTCGCGATCCGGATCGACCGGCGCCTCCAGATCCACGATGCCCTCGGAGATGCCGAGCAGGGCACGGATCCTCAGGTGCCGCGGGAACAGCCGCATCACGGCGCTGACCACCCACGTGGCCGCGCAGGCGCAGACCACCGCGCTGAGAATGCCGATCTTCGCCTCCTCGAGGCGGTCGCCTTCGAAGGCGAGAGTCGCGATCAGCAGGGACACCGTGAAGCCGACACCGGCGATGGTGCCGCCGGCCGCAGTGGCACCCCAGCCGACCGGCGGGCGCAGCCGGCCCCCGCTCAAGCGGGTGGTCAACCACGAGACGCCGACGATGCCGATCGGCTTCCCCAGCAGATAACCGAACAGGATGCCCAGCGTGACCGGCGAGCTGAACGCCCGGGCCAGCTGGCTTCCGCTTCATCGTGATGCCGGCGTTGGCGAGGGCGAACAGCGGCATGATCACATAGCTGGTCCAGGGGTGGAACATCCGCTGCAGCCGCTCGTTCGGGGAGATCGCCGACGCGAGACCGAGTCGTACGGAACGCTCGAGCTCCGGAGTCGGCTGCTCGCGGAACAGCCGGAACAGGCCGCTCGCGTGCTCGAGGTCTCTGCGTGCGGCCGGGTAGGCGTACGTCAGCAACCCCATCGCGAGGCCGATGACGACCGGATCCACGCCGGACTCCAGGAGCGCCACCCATGCGGCCGCCGCCAGCAGTGCGTACGCTCCTCGGCGCAACCCGCCGGCGCGGACGAGCAGGATCACGCCGAAGATCCCGAGGGCGACCAGAAGAGCCGTCAGGGTGATGTGGTCGCTGTAGGCAACCGCGATGACGCCGAGCGCCACGAAGTCGTCGACGACGGCGACCGTGAGGATGAAGGCATGCAGGCCTCGGGGGAGGCGTGGCCGGAGCAGCGCAAGCATCACCGCGGGCGAATGCCGCCTCCGTGGACGACACGAACGGCAAAACGGCCCCCGGTGGCTCAGACGCTGTTCCTGGACGAGGTGAGATGGGCGAAGACCACCACGTTGTCGACGTAATCCTTGGCCTTCTTGTCGTACGCGCCACCGCAGGTGATCAGGCGCAGCTGCGCCGAGGCGGTGTCGGCGTAGACCCGGTCATCGGGGAAGTTCGCCTTGCTGAAGGTCACGACGGAGTCGACCTTGAATGTCGCTACCTTGCCGTCCTCACGGGTGATGTCGACCGTGCTTCCGGGCTTGAGCCTGTCGAGCCGTACGAATACGGCCGGGCCGGTCTTGGTGTCCACGTGACCGGCGACGATCGCGGAGCCGCGCTCGCCGGGCGTTGCTCCGCCCTGGAACCAGCCGACGAGATTGCTGTTCTCGGCGGGTGGCGCGTTGAGCCGCCCGGACGCGCCGATGGACAACGGGGTGAAGGGCGCGTCGACAGCGATCTCCGGGATCGAGAGCCGCTTCGGTGTGGAACGGGGCAGCTCCGAAGCAGGGGTAGCGGGGGCGGTGGGGGCGCTGGGAGTGGTGGGGGCGGGCGTGGGGGAGGCGACGACCGGGGGACGGTACTGCGGCTTGGCGTCCGATGCGGAGGTGTCGAAGGAGTTGTGGATCATGAGGATGCCCAGCCCCACCGCTGCGGCGGGCCCCAGCAGGGCGCGGCTGAGGGGCCGGGATACGGGCGGGGTCCGTGGCGGGTTCTGCTGGGGCGGCTTCTCGGCGGGCATGGCACGGTGCCTTTCGTGAGAGGCGGGGTCTGAGCGGCGGGCGAGGCTGCTGCGGGGGCGGAAACGCAGTCGCCGCGGCCACCGTCGATGAGCGACGGTGACCGCGACTGCAGAGCCATCTGCGAGTGGTGTGGCCTGATCAGGCGGCCGCAGTGCCCGAGCCGGTGCGGCGGCGCAGGATGTACGCACCGGCGCCGATACCACCGAGCGCGAGGAGCGAGCCGGCGGCGAGACCGCCTTCGGAGTCCGCCAGACCTCCGCCGCCGGTGTGCACGCCGCCGTGAGGCTTGCGGCCGTCCTTTGACTTCTCGTGGTCCCAGTCGTCGGCGGTGGCGAGGGCGCCGCCGCCGGTGTGCACGCCGCCGTGGGGCTTGCGGCCGTCCTTTGACTTCTCGTGGCCGCCGCCCTGCCAGGAGTCCTTGCGGTGGTCGCTACCGGAGGATGAGCCGCTGTCGTGACCCCAGTCGTCGGCCGTGGTCATGGCGTTCGCGGCGGGGGCGGAGATCGCGAGGACCGCGGTGATGGCGGCTGAGGCGAACAGGGTACGAGCAGTGCGCATGAGACAGATTCCTTTCGCCGCGAGACTGCGAAGGCTGACACGTCGTCGGCTCATCGGATCGCAGTTGCGACGTCATCACCGTCATCCCGATCGCGACTCCGCACCACTGGAGAAGGCCGCATTCGAGCGACCCCATGGGCTCAACGAGTGGTGAACGGCGAGATAATCACCCATTGGACGGCGCGGCGCTCGCAGTAGCGCCATCGCGATGGGGTAAAGCGCGTACGCCGCCATTCGCCGCCGCCAGACGGGACCGGCGAGTCCGGCAGCGCCTTCGCTGACGTGCTCAACGGCGATCCGCACAGCTGGGGGGAGAACACCGGCCAGGACGGGGAGCAGAACCTCAACTGCGACAACTCCGCCCGCCTGGTCCGCCTGACCCGTCTCAACTCCGGCGAGACCGTTGCATCGGGAGAAGGCCTCCTCGGCACCGACGGTCACACCCGGCGTCACAGCACCCACCTGGGCCCAGGGGGTGGGCGGCACCCTCGGTCCGGTCCGCAAGTCAAACGGTTGAGTGGATGCAGTGGCAGGGCCGCACGCCTGCGGCACCTGCCCCCTGGCTCAGTGCGTCCTCAGAGCTCCAGTATGTGCCGAGCTTCGGTGCGTCAGGTGGCGGTGCTCGCCTGCTCCGTGATCCGCGCTTCCTGTCCCGAGCTGTTGTGGCGCTCGGTCCACGAGGCGAGGGCGGTGGCACAGGCGTGGTCCAGATGCCGTACCCCTGACAGGTCGAGCCGGACAGGCCGGTCGGCGGGCAGGGCTTCCAGCGTGTCCAGGATGGCCGGGAGCCGGAGGAAGGTGGCGTTGCCGGTGAGCGAGACCTGGATCGGGCCTGTCCCTCGGTCGTGGACCCGGGTGCGCAGGTGTGAGGTATCCCAGGCCGACTTGACGACGGAGAGGGCGAGGCCGATGAGGACGCCCTCGAACATATTCACGACGACGATCGCCAGCGCGGTGACCACCATGATGCCGGCTTCCGCGCGGTGCTCCCGCCACATCGTCCGGACCTGCCGCAGCGGCAGGAGCTTCCACCCGGCGTGGACCAGGACGCCCGCCAGCGCCGCGACAGGAATGAGGGCGAGCGCGAAGGGCAGCAGGGCGGCGAAGAGCAGGAGCCACACTCCGTGGAGCACCCGGGAGGCCCTGGTCCGCGCTCCGGCATCGACATTGGCCGAACTCCGCACGATCACGGCGGTCATGGGCAGCGCACCGAGGACGCCGCACAGGGTGTTGCCCGCGCCCTGAGCCATGAGCTCCTTGTCGTAGTCCGTCCGCGGTCCGCTGTGGAGCCGGTCGACCGCCGCCGCGCTGAACAGGCTCTCGGCAGAGGCGATCAGCGTGAAGGCCAGGACCGTACCGAGGACGCCCACCTGGGCCAACTGCCCGAAGTCTCCCGGGCTCACTGGGTGGACGGCCTCGAACAGGCCCTGGACCTCGACCTTCTTCAGCGGGAGTCCGAGGAGTGACGTCGCACCGGTGGCCAGGGCCACCGCGACCAGCGGCCCCGGCACCACGCGCAGGGGACCGGGCACACGGCGCCACAACGCCATCACCAGGACCGTACCGGCGCCGACGGCCGCCGCGGTCAGCGCCTGGGCGGAGCCGAACAGTCCTCCGACGAGTTCCGGCACGCCCATGACTTTGCCGAGACCGGTCGTGGGAGCAGCGCGGTCCGCCATGGCGTAGACCTGGCCCGCGATGATGACCAGCCCCACACCGGCCAGCATCCCCTCCACGACGGAGACGGACACAGCCCGGAACCACCGGCCGAGGCGGAGTGCGCCGAGCAGGACCTGCAGCAGTCCGGCGCTCACGACGATGACGCCGAGGGCGGCGACACCGTAAGTGTGGACCGCTTCGAAGACCAGCACGGTCAGACCGGCGGCGGGACCGCTGACCTGCAAGGTGCTGCCGGGGAGCAGCCCGACCACGATGCCGCCGACGATTCCGGTGATCAGACCGGCCTCCGCGGGCAAGCCGGAGGCCACGGCCACACCCACGCACAGGGGCAGGGCGACCAGGAACACGACGACGGATGCGCCCAGTTCACGTCCAAGGGCAGGGGAAAACATCAGTGCCTTCCGAGAGAGGGGGTAGGAGAGGTGCGGGGGCCGGCGCGCCGCGGGACGGGCGGCATCACAGCGGTGCGAACCCGGCACCGCCCGCGCCGACCGGGTTGCTTGCACCGCCTGCGCCGACCGGGTTGCTTGCACCGTCTGCGCCGCCCGGGGTGCCCGCGCCGCCTCCGCGGTGAGCGGTGACCAGCCCGGTGTGCACCTCGTAGCACCAGCCGTGCAGCGTTATCCGGCTCTCGGTCAGGCGTGCGGACACGCAGGGGTAGTCGCGTAGGCGCTCCAGCTGCCGGAGTACGTGCTCCTGCACGGCGGGGACGCTGGCCTCGCCTGGAGCCGGGCCGTCATCCGCCGCCGCGCGGAGGGCCGGCGGCTGTTCGCCCCTCAGCAGATACTCCACCGCCGGCGCGGCCGCCAGATCCTCGCCGCGCACCAGTGCGCCGACGGCACCGCAGTGGGAATGCCCGCACACCACGATGTCGGCGACTCCGAGGATCTCGACGGCGTACTCGATCGTCGCCATCTCGCCGGAACGCCGAGCCGGATCGTAGGGCGGCACGATGCCCCCCGCGGTACGCAGTTCGAACAGGTCCCCGGGCCGCGCGCCGGTGATCAGAGCAGGGATCACCCGCGAATCGGAGCAGGTGATGAACAGTGCCTGTGGCGACTGCCCGCCCGCGAGATGGCTGAACTCCTCGGCCCGGTCGGCGAGATTCCGCGCGTGATCCATCAGTGCCTGCACGTCGGCTTGCTCCCTCGTTCTGGTGACGCTGTACGCGGCCACCGCTGGCGGCGGCCGTAATGATCACTCTGACAAGAACCACCTGAAGCGAACCTGAAGAGCGGAGCGCTCTGAGGTGAGCGTCGTGCGTCGACCGTTTGAGCACACCCCACGGACGGGACCTGTGCCGTTCTCAGCTGTTGGTGGGTGCTGAAAGCCCTTCGAAACCCCGTGGTCCGCCACCTCGATCAGGTAGCCGTCAGTAGCGCATTGTGGTGCCTGGCTCACGGTCCGAGCGACATTCATAAGAATGGTGCGCGGGTCTCTGCTCAAGGGGGTGGCTGGGTGCCGGGGTAGAGCTCGACCCGAATGCTGTCGTCATCCTCGATGACGTACGTCGAGTCAGTGCGGTACTGCCATCCCAGCGGCAACAGGTAGTAGCGCTTGTCCCGCTCGACCAGCAGCCGCAGGCCGCTGTAGCGATACCGGTAGTGCTGCCCCTCACCCAGGTCTTCGGACCTCAGGCCGGACGGTCCCGACATCGCGAGACGCTCGGTGCTCAGCAGGACGACGGCAGTACGGCGCACCAGAAGGTCAGCGGTCTTCTCGGCTTCCTGCCGGCCCTGCTGCCCGGCGGCCAGCGCCACGGCCCAGATGAGAAACAGACCTGCGATGGCGATGGGCAGGCCGCTGCGCCACCCCGAGGACGGACGCGGCGGCTGTTGGGCAGCGCGGGTCTGGCCCAGCAGCAGACCGCTCGCCACCAACACCGGCGCGGCCCATCGGTAGGGCTGGATGTACGGCCAGAGCGCCATCAGACAGATGCCGGCCAGCACGATCAACGGATGCAGCCCAGCCAGGGTGCGCCCGGCCCGCTGCGCGAGGAGGACGGGCCGCCGGGGGACTCCCAGGGAGGCCAACAGCTCAGGGAGTTTGGGCGCCAGTACGGCCAGGGCCATCGTGATGAGTACGGGCATGGTGATCAGCCGCAGGCTCTGCAGGACGAGCTCGAAGAAGCTGAAACCCAGTGAGAAGGCCTGTACGCGGAAGTATGCGTAGTAGGCACTGGCGTACATGGCGCCCGCATAGAACATCAGGGCCGCGAAGAACGAGCTCGCAGCCACAGCGGCGTTCACCGCCTCCGCGGGCCCAGTCGCGCCGGCCGTCGGCAGGGCGCGACTGGATCGGGCCGAGGCCCGCCGCCGGACAGTTGACGGCGTTGTCTGCAGGCGGCGACGCCGCCGGGCTATGGCACGGTCAGGAGCAGAGGAACTCTGCACCGGATGCCCTAGGGGACCTGCGGAGCGGACGTCGGGCCGGGGGAGACACCAGGTGAGCGCGGGGACGGTTCTCGATCGCATGCGTGGGCATCCGACGGGCTGCTGCAGGGTTTGTCGGACGGGGGCTCAGTCGCTGTCGGGTACGCGCTGGGGTCCCAAGTGCGGCCGGATCCCAGATCGGTGCTCGGCGAAATCACCGGCGAGACGTCAGGATCTCCTCCCCCTTGTCTGTCGCTGCTGTCGCTCCCACCTGACGCAGTGTTGGACGAGGCGTCGGGTTCTCCTCCGCCTGGTTTACCGCTGCTGTCGATCCCGTCTGGCGCAGCGTCCGACGACGCCGAGACGGACGAGGGTGCGGGTGACGTGGGCCACGAACAGGCAGACCCCCCAGCCAGCACCGCCACCGCCAACACAGCAATGACCGCCTTGCGCGCTCCGCGCCCGCTTGCCCCCATGACCGCCCCCCAGAGTCCGTATCAGAAGGCTACCGGTTGATCACACTGAGTGCGGGAGACTTGGGCCGGTTGCGCAACCGCTCCTGCTCCACAAGGAGAGTCCGCGGCCGCACTCTCCGGGTTCGGGCGTAGGGCCCACACGTGCTCCGTTCGCCCCTTCCGTCGACCTGCTGGAGGCCGGCATGTCCTCATGCACGCATCCCAAGCTGGTGGGCGCGGCACCGACGATCGGCGAGCACGGATCAGTAGGAGGGCGGCCAGGGCGCCGGTGAGGCCGACGGCCGACGGCGTCCTGACGCCGGACGGTGCCAAGCGCCGTCATCTGAAAGGAATGGTCCATTCAGGCTGCGGTGGTCCGTGCCGCGTGTGAGGATCCTCGTGTCTTCCGAAGGCGCCGTCGCGCAGGTGGCCGGGGGGCCTAGGGGTCAGGGGGCCGGGGGGCGGGCTGGGGCAGCGCCCTCCCGGGGGACCGGAAGTGCACCGACGGGGGGCTGTGGTGAACGACGTAATCAAGTCGTGGCGGCGTGGTACGGGTAGGCGGGGGGCTGCACTGCTCGTCGGCACCACGCTGCTTGCAGCAGCCGGCTGTTCGGGCGGGGAGGACACCGCAAAGCCCGCGGACAGCTCGTCGGCGACGGTATCGTCCACCAGCGCATCGCCCACCCCCTCGTCCTCCTCTCCTCCGCCGTATCCCAGCAATGCCGACGGGTGCCACCCGAACGGAAGGTGGTCGACTCGGAACGCCGTGGACTGGCTGAAGTTGAACGTGGACACCCCTGGTTCCGCATTCGCCCTCGGTCAGGACGCCGTCGAGCTGCAGAGGGCCGTGGAGGGCTACGGGCCGCTGTGCAAGCCCATCACCGTGCAGGTGGAGTTCTGGAGGCTCACCTACACCGCGGCCGAGCGCGGGCCGGTGACGGGTGGGGGCCTCGGTGCCGCCTCGCCGCGCCCCAACTACTACTTCGACATGGCTGTGATGAAGCGGAAGCAGGTACGCTTCGATGGACGCAAGGAGCACTCCATCCCGCTGCCTGAGAGGGTCCGGGCGGTGAAGCTCACTCCCTGCACCGGTTCGCTCATCGCCGTATCGGTCGGCGGGCCACTCAAGGAAAAGGAACTTCCCAAGGACATCAGCACGTTCATCAGGGACGGCGTGACCGACAGCGAGGACGTGAAGTTCAGGACCAGGCGGGTGGCGGAGTACGGGCTCACGGCCCCGTCCGCGCCGCAGGTCTGCGGCCCCGACGGCACACCCACCGCGGATCCGCCTGCTCCGGGGCGCACCACTTCGCCGTACGACCCGGGTGATCCCTTCGGCATTCCCACGCCCACCTACGACTGGGACGAGCTGATCGACCCCACACCGAACTTCGGCGTGGACTGACGCGCTCTTCCGACGCGGCCACCGCGGCCGCGGCCGCGGTGGCCGGTGCTGCTCACTGAGGACGGCTCAGTGGCGTACCCGAAGGCCCCTGAGCAGGTGGCTTGGCTGGTCGGCGACGCGCGGAGAGTTCCACGTCCCCTCCGAACTCAGCGCTCCGCTGCGTGCGCTGATCGCAAGGGTCACCCCTTGGGCCGATCGAAGCGCCGCCTGCAGCGTCGCCGGCCGAGCCCCGTGGGCCCTGTCCGCGCCCCTCGCCCTGCAGCCGCGCGGCCTGCGCTGCGGATCAGCGATGTCCGGGCTCGGCGTTTCTGAGCGCGTGTGAGAGCGCTGAACTGGGCTGTGCAGACGGATGGTTGCACAGAAAGTTTATGCCATATACTTGGCGTATCGATAAACGTTCCTTGAGGGGGTCGCATGCCTCGCGCAGACCGTACCGGCCGTCCCGTCGGCGTCTCCGGTCCGGAAGCTGTTGCAGACTTGCTGTGGCGCACTGAGGCCGAACGTGCCGAGGGTGCCCGTCCCAGGCTCAGTGCCCGGTTGATCGTGGACGCCGCCGTCGCCATCGTCGACGCCGAGGGCCTGGATGCGCTGTCGATGCAGCGCATCGCGTCCGAGCTGGGCTATTCCTCGATGGCGCTGTACCGGCACATCCCGGGCAAGGATCAGCTCGTCGCTGCGATGGTCGACGCCACCACCGGCCGCCCGCCCGCGCCGTCATCTCCTCCGGCGGCATGGCGCACTGAGATCGAGTCGTGGGTGGAGGCCCTGTGGGACCTCTATCTGAGCCACCCGTGGATGGTGCGGGCACCCACGCTGAGCGCACCGGTCGGTCCAAATGAACTTGCCTGGTTCGAGGCGCTACTGAGCCCTCTCGCCCGTGCCGGGCTCCACCGCAGTGAGCTGGTCCCGATCGCCACCTTCGTCTCCAGCGCTGTGCGTGACCTGGCACGGGTGGCCACTGAGCTGGACCTGGCAGGCGCAGCCTCATACGGCCGGGTCCTTGCCCAGCGTCTGGACCCGGAGCTCTTCCCCGTCCTGTGTTCGATTGCAGCCGGGGAGGGGCTTGATGAGGAGGAGGACGGTGACGTCACTCCGATCGTGCGCGCAGGTGTCCGCCGCCTGCTGGACGGCGTCGAAGCCCGGCTCGCACTCCACTCAACGCAAGGAGAGGAAAAGCGACATGGATGATTCAGGCATACGATTGATGGGCGCCTGCGGTATCGCCGCAGGCGCGCTCGCGGCGGTCGGCGTTCCTCTGTATTTCCTGTACTCGGGAGCACCGCCGGCCTGGAACGTACTCGCAAGAATCCTGCTGAACATCCTGACGTGCGCTCTGCTCCTGACTTTCCTGGCGGGACTGCGACACCTGATCCGTGATGCGGGGGCCGGGTTCGAGTGGTTGGCGAGCTTGGTGTTCGGTTCCGGACTGGCCTATGTCACTGTCACTCTGGTCGCTGCTTCCCTCGAGGCCGGAGTCGTCCTTGAGTATCCGGGCGGGACACTCGACCCGACCGTTGACGGTCCGCTGGCACACGCGAACATGCTCATGCACGGCTCGGTCGCAAGATTGCTGACGGCAGTTCTGCTGACCGCCGCCGGATACGCGATCCTGCGCAGCGGGGTGCTGCCGTGCTGGTCCGGACGCAGCGCTTATGTCGTCGCCGCCGTCAACGTCGCGTTCGTGCCGTCGCTGTTCTTCGGGACGGACGCCGCGCAGTTCTACAGCGCCGTGGGCTGGGGCAACACCGCCATGACCGCAGCGCTCATCGTCTACTGGGCCCTGGCCGTGGGTATCGCGGTGGTCAGGCGCACACCCCGACAACTCACGCGACTCGCCTGAGCGCGGGAACGCGCGCTGTTCCCTGCTTCCCGGGACCTGAGATCGGGCGGGGGTGGTGCCCGCCCCGCCCGATCTCAGCTGGTCTGTCAAGGTGCTCCGTCACTCCACGTGTGACTGAGCCTCAGCCGACCAGGAGAGCTCCGGTCTGGCGATAGATCTCCCGGAGTCGCCTATCCGGCGCTCGGCATCCTCGGCAGGAATAACGCTGCCCGTCTTCGGAGGTGCGGGTGACGCCTGCTGGTGGGGGGTGGGGGTTCACCGGCGGCAGGGGTTCATTGGCCGGCGAGCCATTCCCGGTACCACGCGAGGGTGTCATCGAGGGTCTGGCCCAGCGGAGCCGGGCGCACGCCGAAGGTGTTCTCGAAGGCGGAGGAGTCCATGATCTGTGGCTCGGTGTGCTGGTAGAAGATCTCGGCGTACTCGTTCATGAAGGTCTCGTCGAAGGGCCCGAACGGGCGCGCTGTGTCGAGGACGGCCTCGAAGTCTCCGGCCAGTTCCATGGCATGGGCCACACCGGCGCCACCCTGTTCACCGCCCAGATCGACACCCTCGCCGACGCCTTCAACCTCCCCTGACCCGGCCGCAAGAAGGCGTCCCGAACCAGTCGAGGCACCGCTGCGGCCCTCCGTGGTCCGGCCCTGGTCCGGCCGACTGGAGGCGATCCAAGGGTCGGAGCCGGCGGGCCCGAACGGCCGGCACCCCTGGAAAACCGCGGGGTCGCCGCGAACCGGTCAGCTTTGTCGAGCCACGGGCGGTGTCCGCCGCCCGGCTGCTCCGTCGTTGCAAAAGAGACGACGATCCGGAATGTCTGTTCAATTGGTCGAGTGGGGTTGATGCGAGCTTGGTCAGGAAATTCATAGATATACGCAAGGTGGCGTGCGGTGCGTCTCGCGGGGGGAACGCAGATGTGGGTAGGCGAGGCGATCACAAAGGTCCTGGGCACAGCCGTCAATTGGATACTCATCGCCATCGCCGCCCTGGCCTTGATAGGGGTGCTCCGGGGCATCTCGGCGCTGTTGATGCGGCTGCGCAGTCGGGGACGGCTTTTACCGCTGGTCCTCTACCAGGAACGCCAGGCGGGTGCGGACGGCGGTGAGCAGGCGGGGAGTTACGGACTGACCGCGCATCTGGCTGCCCACCTCGGCGAGCACCAGAGCGACAACATCCTGGCTCCGGGCAGCTCCTCGGCGGCTTCCGCCGACGCCACCGCCCAGGAGGCCGGCGGCCCTCACCGTTGGCTCGAGGCACTGCTGCGCCTCGCGGTCTCCAACCCGCCCGCCTACCGCATCCACCTTCTCGAACTGCAGGGCACCGACGACAGCCCGCGCCGGGGCGTCGTGCGCATCGAGCGAGTGCCGCAGAATCGCATCATCGCTGCCCGGGTCATGGAAGGCGACGATGAGGAGAAGCTCGTCGAGGCCACCGCCGCCTACTGCTTCATGCAGGTCCACAACCAAGGGGAGATGCTCCGCCGGATGCCCCGGTGGGAACGCTGGGGCGACGACGTCCGCGCGCTCACCCACTATCGCCACGGCAGCTATCTCCAGCGCTGCATCCGCCAGGACGACGGAGGGGGCGAGACCGACTACAGCGCCGCGTTGACAGCGCTGTCCACCGCGGCCCGGTACGCCCCCAGCAACCTGGTGATCCGCCTCAACGAAGCCGCCCTGGCCGAACTGGTCCACGCCCACGACCCCGAGAGGTACGAGCAGCAGGCGATCACTCTCTACGCACGCTGCACCCAGCTGTGGCCCGAACACATAGAAACCGCCTACCGGATCGCTATCGCCTACTCAAGAATCGCTCGCCCCCTGCTGCGCAGCGCGGACCTGCCACCGCAGGAGACCATCCGGCTCGAAGCCGCGGCACGCAACGCCCGTCTTCATCTGGAAGACATTCGCCGACGCCTGCGCTTTTCCTCCCTGCTGCGCCGCTGGATGCGCACTTTCGTTCCAGGAGGCCGCTCCAACAGCGGCGAACGACGGTACTGGGGTGCCTGGCTCACCCCCCTCCCGCTTCCTGCCCGGCGGTCACGCCGGCGCACGTTCCGCGGTGCGATCACCATCGCTCTGGCGGCCCATGACCTCACCGGAATCCGCCGGAACGGGCTCACCGTCGACGCCGCCGCCCACAGCGCAGACCGGCAACAATGCACCGTCCGCCACGCCTTCGACCAGGTGGCGAAAGAAGTGCTGGTTCGCAGCCGCTTCCGGGCACCGGGCGCCGGGATGCGCCGCCTTCTCTTTCCCGACCATGCCAACTCGGGCCACGCTCACGACGAAGTCGAGCACCGTTCACTGGAAGACCGTCGCGCCACCTCGCGGCACTGGGGCCCGGTCCGCAAGGGCTCCGCCGGGTGGATGACGCACTACAACGCCGCCTGCTTCCTCGCCCTGGCCAGCAACCTTCCCGACGCCAGTCTCCCCTCCGACTACAGCAGCGATCACTGGCGGGAGGATTGCACCCGCTCCGCCCTCAACCAACTCGACCGCAGCCTGCGCACCCCGGACAGCGCCCTGACCGGAGACTGGATCTCACACGACGCCGACCTCGACCCGCTGTGGGACACCAAAGCCGGCAAAGAATGGGCCGAATTCATGAACATCCACATCGCCACCCGCTGAACAACCCCGGCCACTCCATGAACGCTTCCCGCAATGAGTGGCGCTCCGCGCACGGTTGAGGGACAAAGCTCGACGGCCGACCACCAAAGCGAAGGGTCATCGTCGATATTCAGGCGCAGATCGCGGTGCGCTGTCGGCGCCGGCGTCCCTGCGCAGCCACGCCGAGAGGGACGCCTCTGCGAAGCCGGTCGGATCCGCGGGATACGCGTCGGCTCGGCGGCGGCGTGGTGCGTGGTCGCCTGAACCACTGTGGTCGGCGTTGCGCAGACGACGGCGAGTGCCACCGGACCGACGGCCGGTGCGCGCCACAGTCCGATGCGGGCCACCCAGATCCGGCGGTGAGCAGCGCGCGTGGTCGCTCCGGTGCTCGGCGGGACAGCTCGGGAGGCCCGGTCCGGCACGCGCAGCGGCTCCGTATCCCCTGGGCCACCATCGAGTGCGCGCTCCGCCTCGCCCCCGTCCCCCGTCCCCGTCGGCGCCTCGCGGCCGGGGTGGCGCGCGTCGGCGCACCCGGACCGACGAGGCCGCCAGGCTCTACCGCGCCGAGATGCTCGACCTCGTATCGGTCCCCGGGCCTGCGCCCGCCGGCCTGAGGCACGTCAGGGCAGCTGGATCACCGCACATGGGGGCCCGCGCTCCGCGAGCGTGTCGCACTCTCGTGAAGGCGTACTCGAAAGGGACTCCGCTCGACGCCACAAGTTGCCTCGTGATCGGCAGCCGCGGATTCGGTGCGCTCGGCGGGATGCTTCTCGGATCGGTGGCCTTGGGAGTGGCCGGCCGCGCCTCCTGCCCCACCGTCGTCGGGCGCGGCGGGGAGCCCAACCGGCAGGGAAGCTTCCAGCAGCTGGTCCTGGGAGTGGGCACTACCCCGTTTCTCGAGGGGCCCGATTGCGCGGTGCATGGTTCCTCTCCGCTGCACGCGTCTCGCCCCCCTCGTCACTCTCAGTAAAGCCGACTGCGGCGACCGGCTCAACGGGCACTCCCGATGGCCTTCCGGCCCTGTTCCGTGCCAGGTGACCAAACTGCCGGGTACCCAAGGGCCCCGTAGTTCTTGGCGTCCGATTTGCATGGGAGTAGTATGAAAGTGGCCTGCGGGGCGAGCGAGGGAGCTCAGCCGGAGTGGCCTTGGAGAAGGGAGTTCTGGCTTTCGCCAAGGCGTTACCTCTTGGTTGACCTGAGAGGCCGGAAAGTCGAGAGACTGGACGGCGACCTCCAGTACCTGATCCGGACAATGCCGGCGAAGGAAGCCCACCTCGCAGGTCCCGTCTGTGTGTCGGGGCGCGAGCCGGCGAAGGGCGAGGGTGCGGGCTCAGCAACGGCATCTCCGCGCCGGAAGCGTCGTCCGTAAGTACCATGCGCGGTTTGTCTTTCAACTCGATTGCCTGCATGTTCAGTTCGCTGTGAGCGGACCCTCGCTGTATTTCGCCTTCACGGCCGCCGACATCCACAAGATGAAGGTGCGCGCCGTTCGGGCCTGGAGCCCGCCGACGGTCTTGGCTTACGGACCGGACTCCACGTTCGGGGCCATCAGCGAATATCCGAGAGATAATGGGCCTTGACCGTGCAGACCGGCGGACGACGCCGAGCGAGAGCTGGTGACGACTGGGCGGTGCCTGCCCCAACCTCGCATCAAGCGGTTTTACTTTCACGACTACAGCACTGGGCATGTCATGAACCGGGGACACCGGCATCGCCAGCACCTCAGCACCTGTGCCCTCGTCGCGGCACTCGTGGTTCTCCCTCTCGCGGCGTGCAGCAGCACAGAATCCCCATCGTCCCAGTCCCGCCCGGTAGCGGCCTGGGTAGTTTCACCCACTCCCGCAGCACATGCGGTCGAGAAACAGGCCGTGGCCCAGAGCAAGGCAGCCGAAGCCGCTGAGGCAAGGGCCGCAGCACGCGAAAACATGACCAAACTCCGTCAACAGCAGGAACAGCAGCCCCGGCCACAACAGCAGCAACCTCAACAGGGGCAGGGGGAGAAGTGCACGACGGATCCGGCCGACCGAGCGGCCTGCCGCTTCCCGAAAGGCGCGCAGATCACCCCCAACGGAGGCGACCTCGACGGCGACGGAGTCTTCGAGAAGAACGAGCCTGTGGGGCCCGGGTACAAGGACCCCCGCGTCTACGACGGAGGCAAGACCTCTGGGGAAACCCAGTGTGACTGGCTGCGTCAGCAGGGGATCTCCTGCTGACGCAACCGCCGAAGCGGGGCTTCCGTGTTGACGGCGAGGTGTTCATCGGCTCCGGCTTTGTCGAGGAGGTACGCCGTGCCGCCGGCAACCGGCGGACGGGGGTCGACTCGGCCCCCGGCCCGGTGCCGCCTGTCCCTGCCGGGGAGCCCGCGGGGGACAGGCGTCCGGACTCGGCCCAGGAGTTCAGCCCAGGAGTTCGGCGCTGCTCGCCGGCTCCTGACGCGGCTGGCCGTTGAGACGGTGCCGCTCGATGGAGGAGCGGCGGTACACCTCCTCGCGTACCCGCTGGATCTCGCCGATCGGCCGGTGGTCCTCGCGCGAGCGCCACGGGGTGATGGAAGTTCCGTCCGCGGCGGCGAGGTTCTCCTCGTCCGAGATGTCCTGGCGGGGGATGGCGATCCGGGCCACGGTGACCCAGGGCGAGAGCTGTTCCGGCCACTCCACCGAGGTGTTGTCGACCGGCATTCGCGTCAGGTCGGTGTTGAGCTGCACCTGCAGTTCGAAGGAATGGTCGCGCTCGCCCGCCTCCGCCACGAGTGTGTTGCGGAAGGCCTCGCCGTCGGACAGCACATCGACCCCGCCGTGCTCGATGCCCGCCAGCGAGCCCGGGGTCGGGACGGTCCGCACCTTGGCGATGTGATCGCCGTACCGGAAGGCGCCCATGCTGTTGTACGTGTACGAGAGGAGGTTCTTCCGCGGGACCTGGGCGAACGACAGCATCGCGAACAGTTCGTCCCACAGCCACTCGTCCGCAGTCTGCAACGTTCCCTGGCGGGTGAGGAATTCACCCATCCACGACTTCCGCCGCGCCGGGTTCACCAGTGCGTCGGGCAGCTCGGCGAACAGCCGCTCGATCACCATGTAGTCGTACGCCGTATTGGCGAAGAAGACCCGGTTGTTGATCAGGTTGAGGTCAAAGGTGGTCGCCTCGGCCTCGTCCGTCAGGAGCGACGTGCCGGGCACGCCGAACATCTTGATGCCCATACCGCAGGCCGCGCCGAGCAGGGAGTCCGCGCGCAGGTGGCCGAGCCCGTTGGAGTAGCGCACGACGGCGTCGTAGGCGGCCGGGCCGGCGAAGATGCCCTGGGCGTACGGCTCGGGCGGCTCACCCACCGTGACGGTGGCCTTCACCAGGCCGTACGTCTTGCCGTGGGCCGTACGGACCGCGCGGCCCACACCCTGCCGCTCAACGGATTCGCGGGTCCTCTGCGCGACATTGCGCACGACCTCGTCGAGCTCCTCCTGGTAGGTGGGGCGCTCGACGGGGGTGTACGCCTCGTACCTGACGAAATCCATGAACGACACTCCTTTTTATGACCTTTGCGATCTCCGTGATCCACGGTCGGGCGGCTCGCCCACCAGAAAGATAGTGCACAATTTAATTGTGCACGATGTAACTGCGTGTGATTGATCCCACTCCACGACGCGTCTCGTTCAGGCCGGCGAGGCCTGCTCAGCTCAGCCGGTCGATGAGATCCCGCAGCTGTACGCGCAGCCGCTCCGACTCCTCGGCCGACATGCCGTAGCTCCGCCCCATCGCTCCCGGCACCTGCTCGGCCCTTGCCCTCAGCGCCTCGCCCTTCTCCGTCGCCGCAATGGTGACCAGCCGCTCGTCGTCCGCCTGCCGCTCCCGCCGCACCAGCCCCGCCGTCTCCAGCCGCTTCAGCAGCGGTGAGAGCGTGCCGTAGTCCAGCCCGAGGACGGCGCCCAGTTCCTTCATCGGAACGTCGCCGCGCTCCCAGACCGCCAGCATCACCAGGTACTGCGGATAGGTCAGCCCCAGCTCCGCCAGCACCGGCCGGTACGCCGCCGTCACCGCCCGCGAGGCGGAGTGCAGCGCGAAGCACAGCTGGTCGTCGAGCGCCATGGACACGGCCGGAGATCTGATCTCACCCATGCTCCCCATTCTCTGCGATCAGCCGATGGGGGTAGTCCTCGCCCTACGCCCGCCGGTGCACCACCCGCACAGGTCGAGGGCCTGTGCGGATGCTACGGCCATCCGTACCGCCTGCGCGCGTTCTGGTGCTGAAGAGACCGTGCCCGCGGAGCCGCCCCGCGCCGCTCATCCGGAGGGTCCCGGAATTCTGCCAACTCCGTTCCGTGACACAGCATGCGCGAACCGTAATCGATTGGCGTGAAACCACCTTGAATCGCCCGAGGAGCGGCAAAAGACTTCACCTACAGCAAAGGCGGATAAGCCCTCCCGAGAGGGCTCCGCGGCACATCAGTCACGTTCGCAAATGTGAGGAGACCGCCGAATGCCCGACGCCGGGCCCCGAAGCACCGCGCACCCGATCACGCTGACCGACGGCACCGCCACCCGGACCCGGGAGGTAACCCCCGCTGACCTCAGACCGATCCAGGCGCTGCACCACCGTTGCTCGCTGGACAGCCGAGCCCTGCGCTACCACGCGGGTAAACCCGAGCTGTCCCGGGCCGGATGGCGGCTGCTCTCCGACCCGGAGCGCGGCACCACCTTGATCACCACCACGGCCGAGCGCACGGACCGCATCATCGCCATGACCAACGTCATGCGCACCGGTCGGCAAGGTGTGGGCGAACTCGCCGTGCTGATCGAGGACGCATGGCAGTCCAAGGGACTGGGCACCGCACTGGCCGCACACGCGGCCGACGTGGCTCGCCGGAGCGGTCACCACACCCTGACCGCCGCGGTCGCCGCGGTCAACGCACCGATGCTCCACGTCCTGGAGAGTCTGGACGCGCCGCCCACCCGCGGCCCCGGGCCAGTCATCGACATCCACATACCGCTGTAGCCGAGCTCCGTGCAGCGCTGTGATCGGGCGGTGGCCCGGGAGGACGGTCACATCCGGGTGCGGCGGAGTCAATGCCGCAGGCGAGGTGGTCCTGCGAGGACTTCTCCGCTGCTGCGCCGACCGTCCGCCGGCCCCCGCAGGGAAACCGCCCACTCCTGCCCGCGTGGCCGGCCGGTCGGCGGCCGCTTCGGTCACAGCCAGCCGTTGCGGCGGAAGCCGCGGTGGATCGTGACGCAGGCGGCCGCGATGACGCAGAGGACAAGCGGGTAGCCGTATGTCCAGCGCAGTTCGGGCATGTGGTTGAAGTTCATGCCGTAGACGCCGCACACCATCGTGGGGACGGCGATGATTGCGGCCCAGGCGGTGATCTTGCGCATGTCCTCGTTCTGGGCCACGGTCACCTGGGCCAGATGAGCCTGCAGGATCGAGTTGAGCAGGTCGTCGAAGGAGGCGACCTGCTCGGTGACCCGGGCCAGGTGGTCGGTGACGTCTCGGAAGTACGTCTGGATGTCCGGGTCGATCAGCGGCATGGGCTGGGTGGAGAGTGCCTGGAGGGGGCGGCTCAGCGGTGCTACGGCTCGTTTGAATTCAAGTAGTTCGCGCTTGAGCTGGTAGATCCGTCCGGCGTCGACGCCCTCGGTGCGTTGGAGGGCGAAGACGTCGGTCTCGACCGCGTCGATGTCGTTCTGTACGGCGGCGGTGACGTCGAGGTAGTCGTCGACCACGTGGTCGACGATCGCGTGGAGCACGGCGGAGGGGCCTTTGGCGAGCTGTTCGGGGACAGCCTCCAGCCCTTCGCGCAGGGGGCCGAGAGAGCCGTGGCGGCCGTGCCGGACAGTGATGAGGAAGTCGGGTCCGGCGAAGACCGTGATCTCGCCGGTGTCCACCACTTCGCTGGTCGCCGTCAGCTCGGCGTGCTCGACGTAGCAGACGGTTTTGAGGACGGCGAACAGGGTGTCGTCGTAGCGAACCAGCCTGGGCCGCTGGTGGGCGTGTACGGCGTCGTCGGCGGCAAGCGGATGCAGGCCGAACAGCTCGGCGATCCCGGAGAATTCCTGTTCGGTGGGTTCGTGCAGACCGATCCATACGAAGCCGTTGCCATCCTTGCGCACCCGCTCGACGGCCTCTTCCGCCGGGCAGTGGCCCACTTGGCGTACGCCGTCCAGGTAGACCACGCAGTTCACGACCGCGCTGCCGAGCGGGGACCGGACCGGGTGGCTGAGATCCACCTTCCGGCGGGCTCCGGGGAGGCGGACCGCCCTGCGTATGGTGCGCATCATCGACATGTCGAGCTCCTTCGGCTGGGCGGGCATTGCCCCAGGTCTCACGGACACTACCGACGAGAGCCGCTACGACCGCAACCACCGGGTGGTCCGCATCGGTCAGGGCGCTCCCCGCAGTCCGCCCCCGCCCACGGAGGCACCGCCGGAGGTCTTTGATGCCGGGGCGGCGTCACCCGGCCTGGCTGCTGTCCTTCAAGGAGCCCCAGCCGTGCCATCGGTCGATCTCGATCCAGGCACTGACGCGGCGACGGTCCCGTTGCGGATACGGCATTCCGAGGTAGCGCTGGGCCAGCCGGTCGATGTCGGCGAATTCCTTGTCCTCATGGAGATCGGTGACCCGGCCGACAAGGCTGATCTGCGTGTACCAGTTGCCTTCGTCGAGCACGGTGAGCGTTACCCGGGGATCGTTGCGCATGTGCTCCAGCCGCTTACGGCCCTCGTCCATGTTGACCAGAACCCGGCCTCTTTCCCAGAGGTACCAGGTAGCCGTGGAGACCGGGTGGCCATCCGACCGCAACGTCGCGATGACGGCCGGATTGGCCTTTGCCAACATGGCGACTGCCGCTTCGGGAAGCGGAGGTTTCGACATACGAGGCGCTCCTCACTGCATGGTTGATCGCCCAGGCGGCATATTGCTGACCCAGCGTCACACATTCCCTGTGCCGATGGCGGGACGCGCTACTGGTTCGTGAGCAAGAGCGGGCAAGGTTTGTCGACGGTTTTGGGCAGCACCCAGCGATCAGACAGCTCGAAAAAACGTCGATGAGAAGCTGACAACGCTGGAAGGGTGTCCGCGTACTCGTTGAACGGCTCAGCCAGGTACGGATGAACGGCCCAGTTGTCGGTACTTGTTGGGGCCAACGCTCGTCACAGCCCGGCAGCAGAGCTGTTCGTCGAGATCAGCCGTGCACAGGCCCAACAGCAGAAGGCTTCCTACCTGGGAGACGAGACCGCGGATGCGGTGCTCGACCTCGTGGACCGGACACCAACGACGAACTGTTGAAGGTGCACGACACCGTATCGCTGGAAGCCGGCTCCCCAGCCCGCCCATTTCAGCAGTGGGCCTCGGAGAACGCCGCTGCCTTCCGTTGAGCGTCTGGTCCTGAGCACGTTCATCCGGCCGCGGCGCTGGGCGCATTCAGCTTCCAAGAGAGCCAACGGTTGTTTCGTTGTTCCCCGAGGCCGGAATCGTCACGCCTGAAGCGGCCGGCTTGACCTTGACCCTGCGTCAGGGTTGGAACATCGGCTCATGATCACCTCACGCCAGGCGCCGCTGGGGCGCTTCTACGAAATCGAGGGACGGCGCCTGTTCCTCCACCGCTCGGGCGCCGGAGGCCCGGCCGTGGTGTTCCTGCCCGGCGCCAGCGCGGTCGGCCTGGATTACCTCAACATCCACGACCGGGTCTCCGGGTTCATCACATCCGCCGCGGCCTTCGCCGACCCGGAGTTCCAGCGCCTCTACCTGGCCTGCGACGAGGTGCTGGACCGGGATCCCGACGACCCCAGGTTCACCGACCCGGTTGCAGGCCGAGCGCGAGCGTTCGCGGTGAGTCCTGGGCGAGATCGACGAACCGAGAGGCAGCGCCCGGCCACACCCCGTAGCGCACCGCGGGACGGATCGGTCGGCGAGACACGACTCACGGCACCCGCCCACGAGAATTGGATCACACCGGGGCACCCTTTTGCGCCGCGCGGGCAGTACTGTCGCCGACAAGCTTGCGCTCGCACGGGGCAGGTAGAAGGGATACGGGCATGTTCCGCAAGGTGCTGGTCGCCAACCGTGGAGAGATCGCCATCCGCGCTTTCCGGGCCGGCTATGAGCTCGGGGCGAGAACCGTCGCCGTGTTCCCGCATGAAGATCGCAACTCACTGCACCGGCTGAAGGCCGACGAGGCCTACGAGATCGGTGAGCCGGGGCACCCGGTGCGGGCCTATCTCTCCGTCGAGGAGATCGTCCGCGCCGCGCGCAGTGCGGGTGCGGACGCGATCTACCCCGGGTACGGATTCCTGTCCGAGAACCCCGACCTCGCGCGGGCGTGCGAGGAGGCGGGTGTCACGTTCGTGGGCCCGAGCGCGGAGATCCTCGAGCTGACGGGAAACAAGGCTCGCGCCGTGGCCGCGGCCCGTGCGGCCGGCGTGCCGGTGCTCGGTTCCTCCGAGCCGTCCACCGATGTTGACGAGCTGGTGCGGGCCGCGGACGAGCTCGGCTTCCCGGTGTTCGTCAAGGCCGTCGCCGGCGGTGGGGGCCGCGGTATGCGCAGGGTCGAGGACCCCGGGGCGCTGCACGAGTCCATCGAGGCGGCCTCGCGCGAGGCCGAGTCCGCGTTCGGGGACCCGACGGTCTTCCTGGAGAAGGCCGTCGTCGAGCCCCGGCATATCGAGGTGCAGATCCTCGCCGACGGCGAGGGCAATGTGGTCCACCTCTTCGAGCGCGACTGTTCGGTGCAGCGTCGGCACCAGAAGGTCATCGAGCTGGCGCCCGCACCCAACCTCGACCCGGAGCTGCGCGAGCGGATCTGCGACGACGCGGTGAAGTTCGCCCGGCAGATCGGCTACCGCAACGCGGGCACCGTGGAATTCCTGCTGGACCGCGACGGTCGGCACGTGTTCATCGAGATGAACCCACGCATCCAGGTCGAGCACACGGTGACCGAGGAGATCACCGATGTCGATCTCGTGCAGTCGCAGCTGCGTATCGCCGCCGGGCAGACACTGGGTGACCTCGGGCTGTCGCAGGAAACTGTCCATCTGCACGGTGCCGCACTGCAGTGCCGGATCACCACCGAGGACCCCGCCAACGGATTCCGCCCGGACACCGGCATGATCAGCGCCTACCGTTCGCCGGGCGGTTCGGGGATCCGCCTCGACGGCGGCACCGCCCACGCCGGCACGGAAATCAGCGCTCACTTCGACTCGATGCTGGTCAAGCTGACCTGCCGGGGCCGGGACTTCGCGACTGCGGTCGGCCGCGCCAGGCGCGCCGTGGCCGAGTTCCGTATTCGCGGCGTGTCGACGAACATTCCCTTCCTGCAGGCCGTACTGGACGATCCGGACTTCCGGGCCGGAAACGTCACCACGTCCTTCATCGAGCAGCGCCCGCACCTGCTGACCGCACGGCATTCCGCCGACCGCGGCACCAGGCTGCTGACCTACCTCGCCGACGTCACGGTGAACAAGCCCCATGGCGAACGCCCGCGACTGATCGACGCGACCACCAAGCTGCCGCGGGTGCCCGCCACCGAGCCGCCCGCCGGCTCCAGGCAGAAGCTCACCGAGCTCGGCCCTGACGGTTTCGCGCGGTGGCTGCGCGAGTCGCCGACGATCGGTGTCACCGACACCACCTTCCGGGACGCGCACCAGTCGCTGCTCGCCACGCGGGTACGGACCAAGGACCTGCTCGCCGTCGCCCCGGTGGTGGCACGGACCATGCCGCAGCTGCTGTCCTTGGAGTGCTGGGGTGGCGCCACGTACGACGTTGCCCTGCGCTTCCTCGCCGAGGACCCCTGGGAGCGCCTCGCCGCATTGCGCGAAGCGGTACCCAACATCTGCCTGCAGATGCTGCTGCGCGGTCGCAACACCGTGGGCTACACGCCGTACCCGACCGAGGTGACGAACGCCTTCGTGCAGGAAGCCACGTCCACCGGCATCGACGTCTTCCGGATCTTCGACGCGCTCAACGACGTCGGGCAGATGCGCCCCGCGATCGACGCCGTGCGGGAAACGGGATCCGCCATCGCCGAGGTCGCACTCTGCTACACCTCCGACCTGTCCGATCCGTCGGAAAAGCTGTACACGCTCGACTACTACCTCAAGCTGGCCGAGAAGATCGTGGCCGCGGGCGCGCATGTGCTGGCGATCAAGGACATGGCGGGGCTGCTGCGCGCCCCGGCCGCGGCGACGCTTGTCTCCGCGCTGCGCAGGGAATTCGACCTGCCGGTGCATATTCACACCCACGACACCGCGGGGGGTCAGCTCGCCACCTATCTCGCGGCTGTCCAGGCCGGTGCGGACGCGGTGGACGGGGCGGTGGCCTCCATGGCGGGCACCACCTCACAGCCGTCGCTGTCGGCGATCGTGGCCGCCACCGACCACTCCGCCCGGCCCACCGGGCTGGACCTCCAGGCGGTCGGCGCCCTGGAGCCGTACTGGGAGGCGGTGCGCAAGATCTACGCGCCGTTCGAAGCAGGCCTCGCCTCGCCGACCGGGCGCGTGTACCACCACGAGATCCCCGGAGGGCAGCTGTCCAACCTGCGCACCCAGGCCATCGCCTTGGGACTCGGCGACCGCTTCGAGGAGATCGAGGCCATGTACACCGCCGCGGACCGGATCCTCGGTCACCTGGTGAAGGTCACCCCGTCGTCGAAGGTGGTCGGCGACCTCGCGCTGCACCTGGTCGGGGCAGGGGTGCCGCCGGAGGACTTCGAGGCCGAGCCGAACAGGTTCGACATCCCGGACTCGGTCATCGGGTTCCTGCACGGTGAGCTGGGCAACCCGCCGGGCGGGTGGCCCGAGCCGTTCCGCAGCAAGGCGCTGGAGGGCCGCGGGGCCCCCAAGCCGACGCCGCGTGAGCTGTCCGCCGACGACCGTGAGCAGTTGGAGAAGGACCGGCGCGGGACGCTGAACCGGCTGCTGTTCCCCGGGCCGACGAAGGAGTTCGAGACACATCGTGAGGCCTACGGCGACACGAGTGTGCTGGACAGCAAGGACTTCTTCTACGGGTTGAGCCAGCGGCAGGAGTACACGGTGGACCTCGAGCCCGGTGTCCGGCTGCTGATCGAGCTGGAAGCCGTCGGCGACGCCGACGAGCGCGGCATGCGCACGGTGATGTCCACGTTGAACGGCCAACTGCGGCCGATCCAGGTGCGGGACAACTCGGTGGCCTCCGATGTTCCGGCGAGGGAAAAGGCCGACAGGTCCAACCCCGGCCACGTCGCCGCGCCGTTTGCCGGCGTGGTGACGCTGACGGTCGCCGAGGGCGACCAGGTGGAGGCCGGTGCCACCGTGGCGACCATCGAGGCGATGAAGATGGAAGCCACTATTGCCGCGCCGAAGGCCGGGGCGGTGTCCCGGGTCGCCATCAACGCGATTCAGCAGGTGGAGGGCGGAGACCTCCTCGTCGACCTCGTCTGACTCGGCCCATCCCGGGGAGGCGGGCGACGAGCTTCCCGGATGCGGCTGATCTCGGGCTGCGACTGCGCCACCGACTGGTCACGTGGGCGTGGGGAGGCGTTCGATCGCGATGAGGGCGGCGTCATCGCCCAGCCGTCCGCCGACGTGGTCGAGCAGGTCACGCCGGAGGTGATGCAGGAACGCGTCGGGGTGGCTCTCCGTCCAGCGCGTGATCCGTTCGGCGAGTGGATAGAAGGCTCCGGTGGCGTCGCGGGCCTCGATGACCCCGTCCGTGTAGAGCAGCAGGAGGTCTCCGACCTCGAACTTGAAGGTGTCGAGGTGGTAGCTGGGCTGCGCCAGTTCGCCGAGGCCCAGTGGAGGCGCCGGGTGGTAGGCATCGAGTGTCGTGACGCGGCCGTTTCGCAGCACCATCGGTGGCGGGTGCCCACAGTTGATCATGTCGATCCTGACGTCCTCGTCGGGGATGTCGACGATCGCGGCGGTGATGAAGGTCTCCCCGGCCTGGTCGGTCTCACCGGGTTCGGCCAGGTTCCAGCAGACGCTTCCATCAAGGTAGGCCACCAGTTCGATCAGAGTCGCCTGGCGGTGGGCGGCGGCCCGGAACGCGCCGAGCAGCAGGGCGGCGTCACCCACGGAAGTCATGCCTTTGCCCCGCACGTCGCCGACGATCAGCCGGGTTCCGGAGCTGGTGCGTGCGGCTGCATAGAGGTCGCCGCCGATCTGGGCCTCGGCCTCGGCGGCAAGATAGAGGGAGGCGAGTCGCAGCGGTCCGATGTGCTTGGGCAGCGGCCGCAGGACGAGGCGCTGGGCGGTCTCGGCCACGTACCGGACCTGTGTCAGCTCTCTGGCGCGGCGCTCTCGCAGCACGCAGAAGATCACGAGGCTCGATCCGACCAGGATCAGGGCGATGATCTGTGCCTGGTGGTTCGCCGAGAACAGCTCGTCACGATCGCGCAGCACCGCGATGATCGCCTGTGCCACCACGGCGAGGGCGCCGACCAGTCCGGTCAGCCAGGGGCCGGCGAACGAAGCGGTGATCGCGGGGGCTGCGACCAGCAAGGGACCGAGGTGGATGTCTGGCGGCGCAAGAACGTCGATCACGACGACCGCCACCATCAGTGCTATCGGGATGGACACCATCGCCTGACCCGCTCGCGCTGACTCGCGAAGATCAACGAAGCGCTGCACCATACCTCCTCTGTACACCTGCCGTCCTCGGTGTGCACACCGAGGCAGAGGCTGTCGAGTACCTCCGGAACCGACCAAACCGATCCAGGAGCCCGCCCGTGACCTGTATCGCGCCCCGCGGGCACGGCTCCGCCGACGGCCTGGCACAGGGAACGCCTCGAACACCCCGCCCCATACGACCCCGACGGCCTCTTCGCCTCATATTTGGGCGTTGTCACCGTGGAGGCGACAGCCGAAAACGCGGGGCCCGCACGAGAGTCGGCCGGGCCCCGCGTTCGATCGCAGGATGGGTCGGGCGAGCGGGGGCCCGTTGCAACGGCCGAGCTGCTGGTGGTAGCCGGGGTCAGCGATGTGATTGTCCTTGCCGAACTCGGGCCCGTTCTTGATCTCATCCTTGGCCCGCGCGACGAACATGGTTCGGCGCCGTGGTCGACGCCGCTGATCGTGCCGGCGGGCAGCAGGATGCTTGCCGAAGCAAGGAGGCAGGAAGGCACACCATTCCCGAACCGAAGGACCAGCGCGCCCACCGACGCCGGCGCGGCTGCGCCGGAGGCCGCCGGCCCGCTTCGACGCGGTCGGTACAAGAAACGCACCGTCGTCGAGCGCGGGGCTCACCCAGCAGGAAAGGGGAGAGCAGGTCATGACCGAATTGGACCGGCGTAACGGTGTCAGGGATCCGAGATGCGGACCGGGTGACGTTGCTCACCGTACCCGCCCGCCGGAGAGGGCGAGGCTGCCGGAACACCCCTGAGTCCCTGCCGACACCGCCTCCTACCTGGGCACTTCGGGGCTCTCTGCACATCACCGTGAAGGCCGCTGCACCGCCTACCATGCATCGATCCACTGCGGCAACTTCCCCCTTTTTCGCCGTGGCTGGTTATGATCGGCGTCCTTCAGGTACCACCGCAGCCGGACCGACCATCCGCTCACCCAGACGGACGTCGGGCCCGGCTGTTGTTTTTTGTCCCGCCCCTCTGCCCACGAGGACTGATGACTCCCACCGAGCGCGTAGGCCTACCCGACCCCACGAGAAGTCGATGGCGGCGTGCCGTGCGGCTGCGGACTTTGCTCATCTGGCTGGCGGTGGTACCCACCGTGGCGATGGGTGGCCAGGTCCTCGTCACCGCGGATCGGTTGCTGGAGCAGTCCGAGAACCTGAGCGCCGATGTGGTGGCGGGCGAGCGGGCCGGGGTACCCCTGTACAAGCTCATGGTCGGGATGCAGGCCGAGCGCACGATGACGGCGGCGCGGTGGTCGGGCTTCCCCGTGTCCCGGGCCGACCTGCGCAGCCGGCGTGCGGCCACGGACCGCGCAGAAGCCGCGTTCCGTCGGTCGACCGGCCCCGGCCTGGCGGTGTCCGAGCGGGCGGACCGCTACCTCATCGAGGTGAAGAACGGCCTGGACGACCTTGACGCCCACCGCGAGCGCGCGGACGCACGCAGCGGCAGCGCGGACCGTACGATCGACTACTTCACCGGCGTGATCAGCCAAATGATCCGCGCCCACCACGAGTTCAGTCATATGGACGATGCTGAGCTCACGCGTGAGAGCCGGCCGGTGGTCGCCCTGTTCTCGGCGTCGGAGATGCTGGCGCGCGAAGACACGATCCTCGCGTCGGCCGGACCCTCCGAAGAGCTGACCTCCTCCAGATTCGCCGAATTCACCAACACCGTCGGTGCCCACAGATTCCTGTACGACACGTGGATCGTCCCCTATCTGCCCGATCAGGACAGGAGGTTCTACGAGCAGATCGCCGGCTCGGAGGCGTGGAAGACCAAGACCCGTATCGAAAACGCGGTCGTGTCCCACCACGAAGACATCGACTCCGGCGTAGCGCTGCCCCGGGAAGTCAGTGGCTGGCCTGCTGCGCAGGACAAGTTCGCCGGGCAACTGGACGACCTCAGCGCCGACCGGGCGCGGGGGGTGCTCGCGCAGGCCGACGCCAAGGCCGGACAGCTTCGGGCAGAGGTCGCCTGGCTGGTCGTGGGCAGCGCCGCCGCACTTCTGATCGTCATAGCCGTCGTCGTGTTCACCACCCGCACGGTGCTTCGCCGCATGGCCAGTCTGCACAGGCGCACGGTGACCATCGCCGAGGAAACGCTGCCGGACGCCGTGGCCCGGTTGCAGCGTGGGCAGACAGTCGACGACGACACACTGCCCGAACCCAGCGGGGATCAGGACGAGGTCGGACGTATCAGCGACGCCTTCGCCCGAGTCGTCGCCGTATCCGTCGACGGGCACCGGCAGCTCGCCGACGAGCGCCACGGCTTCGGCATGTTCGCCGCGGGCATCGCCTCACGTACCGGAAACCTGGTCAGCCGTCAGTTGAGCCTCACCGAAGACCTCCAGGACACCTTCGGCCACCACGAAGCGCTCCTCGCTCAGCTGATGAGATCCGACCAGCTGACGGTGGGCATGCGGCGGCAGGTGGAGAACCTGCTCATCCTGGCGGGCGGTGAGATCCCCGACCCGCACACCGAGCCCATGCGCATGGCCGACCTGCTGCGCGAGGCGGCCTCGGAAGTCGAGGAGTTCCGGCGGATCGAGAGGCACGCTCTGGACGAGATCAGCGTGGAGCCGCGCGTGATCAGCCAGATCAGCCACCTCCTTGCGGAACTGCTGGACAATGCCACTCGGTTCTCCCCGCCTAGGTCGAAGGTTGCCATCCGGTCAGAGCTCGTGACGGACGGACTGTCGGTGGAGATCGAGGACCGCGGTCCTCGGGTGGCCCCCGAGCGCTACGAGGAGATGAACGGGCGGCTGCACTCCGCCCCGCCGTACGCCGTCCTGGCGGAGAACGCCCACCGGCTCGGTCTTTTCGTGGTCGGCCACCTTGCCGACCAGCTCGACGCCAGAGTCACCCTGCGCCGCTCGACATTCGGCGGGACATCCGCTGTTGTGATCATTCCTGAGGAACACCTCGTGCAGACCGAGCGGAAACCGGCGCCCGAATCGGCACCGGCCGCCCCCGCACCGCAAGCAGCCCTCGACGAAAGCAGGCCCGAACTCATCCTGCACAAGCACTCCGCTCCGCCGGACGATTCCCTGCCCGTCCGGCCCGAGCCCGTCCGGCCCGATGTGCCGAGCCTACGGACGAGTGACACCGCGGTTCGGACCCCGGCACGCGACCGCTCCTCCCGGCCGACCCTCCCCGAGCGCGTCCCGCAGACCCACATCGCTGAGCAACTCCGCGAATCACGCGCACCAGAAGCAGCCGCCCGGGACAGCGCGACACCCGAAGAGGTGGCCGACGCCTGGACGGACTATGAGGACGGCACCCAGAACGTGGAAGCAGAGCTCCGACGGGAACAGCCATGACGACGACGCCGAACGACGCCATTTACAGCATCCTGGACAACAACCTGAGCAGGATTGCCGGCATCCAGGGAGCCGTGCTCCTCTCCAACGACGGGATCAAACTCAGCGCTTACCTGCTGGAACGGGACCAGGCGGAGCGGGTGGCCGCGGCGTCCTCCGGCATCGCGGCGACGATGAAGGCGATTTCCAGGGAGGTCGGCGGCGGCCGAGTGATCCGCCAACTCGTGGAGATGGACGACAGGTATCTCTGCATCGTCGGGTGCGGGGAGGGCAGCACGCTCATCGTCGTGACCTCACGCAAGGCACGACTCGGGGAGCTGGGCGGCGAGGCGGTGCGGGCCTCGCAGGCGCTCGGTGAGTGGCTGGGCACCCCCGGGCGCGCACGGGTGCCCAAGTCGTAATGCCGGGCGATGCGCAGCATGAACGGCACCGCCGAACGCGGCTGTATGCCCTGACCGATGGGCGTACAGCCGCCCCACGGACCGTCCTGACCATGGACACGATGATCACAGCGGCGGATGTCACGGAGGCCCACGGCAGCCTCTCCACGGAGTGGCAGGCCATCCTCGCCATGTGCCGGCCGCCGAACGGGCGGGCGGTCGCCGAGATCGCCGCCCGGATGCAGATGCGCCTCACCCCGATGACGGTCCTGCTCGGCGAGCTCGCGGACCGCGGGCTGATCCACCACCGGCCACCGCTGGAAACGGCCGAGACCTCCAATGTCCACCTGCTCATGAGAATCAGGGACAGCCTTGCCCGAATATGACACCGCTGCCCAGGACGAGTCGCCGGTCAAGATCCTGATCGCCGGGGGATTCGGCGTCGGCAAGACGACCCTGGTCGAAGCGATTTCCGAGATAGAGCCGCTGCGCACCGAGGAGCGGCTGACGACTGCGGGTATCGGCGTCGACGACCTCGACGGAATCGAGTCCAAGACGGCGACCACCGTCGCGATGGACTTCGGCCGTATCACCCTCGCCGATGCCGGAGTCGTCCTCTACTTGTTCGGCACACCGGGCCAGGAGCGATTCTGGTTCATGTGGGACGACCTGCTGAACGGGGCTCTCGGGGCGATCGTCCTGGTCGACACCCGGCGCCTGGACCGCAGCTTCGCGGCTGTGGACTTCTTCGAGAACCGCCGGCTGCCATTCGTCATCGGCGCGAATTGCTTCGACGGCGAGCAGCATTACACCGCTGAGGAGATCGGGGCGGCCCTTCACCTGAGTGACCCGAACACGCCCATCCTCATGCTCGACGCCCGCTCCCGTGACGACGTCCGAGGAGCCCTGCTCACGCTTTTGGACCTGCTCATCGACCGAGCGCAGAGCGGTACCCCCGTCTGACCAACACTTCCGACCAGACCAGGGAGGCAGACCGTCGAGGCGATGGGGCCGAACACCTCGCCCCTGGTCCGCAGTACGGCCAGATCCGCGATCGCCTCGCCGCCATCGGCGAGATCAGCCGGCAACCGTGTCCCGGCAGCCCGACCACCCCGTTCCGTCGGCGGATATGACGAGCTGGGGACGTGAACCGGCAGCCTGCACGCAGAAAGTGCCTTCCTCTGGTGACGACAGAACCCCTCGACAAGTTTCATCGTCCCAGCTCAGAAGGCACTTTCGCGTTTCCGCTCAATACCCGACCTCACGCCAAGTGAAACGGCGAGGTCAGGTCCCTTGCGTCAGAGAAGCGGGCAAGCTCCCCGGGTCGTCGTCGGGGAGCGGAAGAGATGACGTTGCGGCGTGCCGCACGTTGAGCGGGATGCCCGCGCAGCCGCGGTGTTTGCTACCGATCCCGTGCGCGACCGCTGGGGGAGGGCCGCCGCACATGGCACGCCGGTGGGAACGCACTCGGGGACGCTTGTGCGCCGTGACGAGCGGGTTCCCACCGCCTCTGGGGTGCTGCTACCTCATCAGACGTAGATGTACGGGAAGCTGTTGCTGGTCCCGTTGGGGGTGGTGACCGTCACCTGGACGGTTCCGACGCCGGCGGGGGCGATGGCGATGATGAGGCTGTCGGACACCACGGTGTAGCTGGTCGCCGGGTTGCCGCCGAAGTTCACCGACGTGGCTCCGGTGAATCCCGTGCCGGTGATGGTGACCAGGTTGCCGCCGGTGGAGGGGCCTGTGGGCGGGACCACGGCAGCGATGACCGGGGCGGGTGCCGTGATGTAGCTGTACGGGAAGCTGTTGCTGGTCCCGCTGGGGGTGGTGACCGTGACGGGGACGGTTCCGCTGCCGGCGGGGGCGACGGCGATGATGAGGTTGTTGGACACCACGGTGTAGCTGGTCGCCGGGTTGCCGCCGAAGTTCACCGACGTGGCTCCGGTGAATCCCGTGCCGGTGATGGTGACCAGGTTGCCGCCGGTGGAGGGGCCTGTGGGCGGGACCACGGCAGCGATGACCGGGGCGGGTGCCGTGATGTAGCTGTACGGGAAGCTGTTGCTGGTCCCGCTGGGGGTGGTGACCGTGACGGGGACGGTTCCGCTGCCGGCGGGGGCGACGGCGATGATGAGGTTGTTGCCCACCACGGTGTAGCTGGTCGCCGGGTTGCCGCCGAAGTTCACCGACGTGGCCCCGGTGAAACCGAGACCGAAGATCACTACCTGGTTTCCGCCTGCAGCCGGGCCGGTGGGAGGCAACACGGCGAAGATGATCGGAGCTGTGGGGAAGATCGCGAGGGATCCCGTACCACTGGCTCCGATGCTTGCGGCTAGCGACGACGTGAGTTCTGCTGACATGACACGTCCTTCTCTCGTGCTCGTCGAGTCCGGACCAGCCACTTGGAGTGCGGGCGGGCCGGCGACCTCGGTGCCCCGGACCGGCACCGCTGGCCTCATTCGGAAACGAGCGCGCCCTCACTTCAAGAACCGGTCGGATGCGCTCTCTTGGGTTAATTGAACCGAATTATTTGCCGGTTAGGAAGATGAATTTGAAGCACGTCATTTCATAAGGAGTGAATATGACTGTATGTAAATGAATCCGCTTCAACCCTTCGTGCGCCCACGCGGTATATTGCACTTCGTTTTTCAACTCCTCTTGTTCTAAAGGGAAGTTGGTGGAACGGGAAGAGCGGTTGCGAGGTCTTTCTCGTGACGGGCAACGGAGACGGGGCCCTCACCTGTCGGGGGCTATCGCCGTGGCGTACCGGGCGCGGCTCGACGGCCGCATGCGCCATGAGGGCGAGCGCACCGGCCCCGGAAAAGGGGCACGAAGTGCTTCCTCCCTCAAGGGTGTTGGGGGAACCGACGGAATGCGGCGCGTGGGTGACGGAATGCCCGGTGAGGGTTCAGCGTGCTGATCGGCCTTGCCGAGTCCGGCGACGTTCTTGTTGGGGCCAGTTCCCAGCCATGGCGGGTGAGAGAGCGCGGCGGGCTTCGTCGGTCACCTCGGCGGCAGCGCCCGGCTTGCGGACCCCGGCCAACCGAGCGGGATTTCCGAGCCGGTCCGGCATGGTGCCGGGCCGACGGCACGAGGTGACCGGATGCTGGCGGCCTCCGAGTCATGCGGGAGAGACCGTGGACGACCCCAGCCTTCAAGGAGCCGGGAAATCGGCAACCACCGGCGCGGGCCATGACACTCCCGGCCAGCCGGGGGTCATCGGCATTGCGCTCGCCGCCGTGCTCACAGCCGCGCTCGCACAGGGTTCCTGGCAATGGTTCGCCACATACGTCGGGGTGACGCTTCTTGCGCTGATCTTCACCTTTTACCGACTGCCGACATGGATGCCTGGCGCCCTATCTGCGTACATGCGGAATCTGACTGCGTACTCGCTGGTCGTCGGCCTGTGCGTAGCGATCACATTGGCCCCAGCGCTGCAGCGCTGGGCGTGGCTGTTCCCGATGCAAGGCACCCGCGGCGCGTGTCCTGAGCTGGGCAAGTACGAGGGCATCCACGCGGAGGCCGCACTGGCCAACCTGGCTGGTCGCGACCGTGCCGCCATGACTCACGCCCAGGAAATCCGGAGCCATGCCGCCGTTTCCGACTGCCTGGCAGCCACTACGACCCAGTGGCTGCCGGTCTACGCGGCCGGGGCGGCCGCACTGGTGGGCCTGGGCGCGTGGTCCCTTGACCGAGCTCGGGTCAGGAAAGAGGCGTCCGCGGCCAGCCGACCTCGCCAGGACTGAACGCGAGTACGAACATGACAGGACGGCGAGGAGCACCTGCCGGGCCGGTGTCCTGGGGGGTGGCGGCGTCACGGGCGTGCAGACGCTGGCGGTGCAGGTCGGCGAGGGAGGCTGTGGGCTGGGGTGCGGGGACGAGGTTCAGGGCGCTGAGGTGTTCGGCGCGGCGCCGACTCTCGTAGGCGGTGTGGCGCTGCTCGAGGGCAGGCGTGGTGGGGCGCAGCGGGGGCGGAGTGATCAAGATGTCCACGACAGGGCGACGTTCGACTGGCCGGGGAGTCGCCCCGATCGTGGAAGACACATCGTCTAATCTGCCAGAACTGACACCTCATCACGAAAGGTGATTTTTCGTGCCTTCTCGACTCAACCCATACATCAGCTTCGACGGCGACGCCCGGCAAGCTATGGAGTTTTACAAGGGGATCTTCGGCGGCACCCTGACGGTGAACACATTCGGTGACTTCGGCGCGAAGGAGGCCGGCGACGCCGCCGACAAGATCATGCACAGCATGCTCGAGACCGACAGCGGCTTCACGCTCATGGGGGCCGACACCCCGCCGGGGATGGAGCACAAGCCCGGGAACAACATCTCAGTGAGCGTGAGCGGAGAGGACGCCGACGAACTGCGCGGCTACTGGGACAAGCTCTCCCGCGACGGCACGGTCTCGGTCCCGCTGGAGAAGCAGATGTGGGGCGACGTCTTCGGCATGTGTACGGACCGCTTCGGCATCACCTGGCTGGTCAACATCAGCGAGCAGCAGGCCTGAACGGGCAGCGCCTTGATCAGGGCGGCCCGCATGGCCCGCCGATGACGCGACTCATCCCAACTCCGGAACGTCGTCGAGCGTCTCATCGCCGCCGGCCAGTGGCAGGCCGGGGACCCGGACATCGTCATCGGACGCCGGCTACGACGTCACCCGTTTGGCCGGGTCCTGCGCGACCTGCCCGTCGAGTGTTGGGCCGGGTCCGCCCCGACCGTGTCATGCGGCTGCCGAAACCGCCCAGGCTGCAAGGGACTAACGGCCGGCCACCCGCGATGCCACGGCCCTCTTATCCGAACCACCGTCTTGGCCGCACTGCGCGTTCCTCTGAAATCTTCGCTGAAAGAGCATCAACCAGACTTTGATTCAGCGAATTGAGGATCGGCACAGGCAGGAAAAGTGCAATTGCATCTGCACGTGCACCGCCCCGGGGGCGGCGGGCCTCACAGCGATGGCGCTCCCGCTCGCCGCTGCCGCAAGGCGGGTGACCGCCTCCATGCCACCATGGCCCGCCGGATCCAGGAATTACCATGCCGCGCCTGCGGCCATGGCAGTTGATCTCGCCCGGCTGCTTCATGGCGGCCTGGCGCGGTCGTCGCCCGCCAGGAGACCTTGCCCTCGCGCAGGGATCCGGTGCAGGTACCGGAGGGAGAGTGCGGACCCGCCGCTCCCCGAGCGCGGTGGAACGATTAGGTCTATCGTGTGAAATATGACGACACAAACGACGAACATCACGTACTACACGGTCAAGTCCGGTGACACGCTCACCGCCATTGCCGCCAGGTTCGGGACGACGGTCGACCAGCTCGTCAAGTGGAACAAGATTCCCAACCCTGACCTGATCAATGTCGGGCTGCGGCTGATCGTCGCTAAGGCGGACTCGCCTCACGAGACCTACTACACGGTCAAGTCCGGTGACACGCTCACCGCCATTGCCGCCAGGTTCGGGACGACGGTCGACCAGCTCGTCAAGTGGAACAAGATTCCCAACCCTGACCTCATCAAGGTCGGGCAGCGGCTGATCGTCGCAAAATCAGTGACGGCTGCCTGAGGCAGGATGCAAGTCCGGCCAAGGCGCCGGGGATGGCCGCTCAACCGTTCCCGCCGCGGTCCCGCAAACGGGATAGCGGCGGGATACGACATCCTCCATGGAGCACTTAGCAGACGTATTCCGTCGAGTTGGCCCAGTACGTGAGGAACGACCAGGTCTGGGCGCCGATGATGCCGTCGACGGTGATGTCCGCGCATTTCTGAAATCGCCTCGTCGCGGCATCGGTTACTGGCCCGAAGGATCCATCCTCGGCAAGTTTATCTCCGTCCATCGACAAGTTCAGGTAGCACTGAGCCTGTTTGACCGCTTCCCCTGACGAACCACGTTTGAGAGTCGGCCGAGCGCGGGTGTAATCGCAGGGTTGATTTTCTGTCGCGTTCGTCATCCTGGGACTCCTTCGGCTCTTTCTTGGTTCCCTCGTTGCGGTCACCCAAATGGCGGACATCGGCCCTGACGACCTGACCCGGTCCGTCGGTACCTGATGACACGACAGGTCATTGGGCCACGGTTCGAAAGGCATGCCGATTCACGCGCCCACGTGGCACACCCCCAGAGAATCACAGGGCCGGAACCCCCGCATTTCGGGCGCCCCTTCACGAACCCACCTGTCAGGTGGCGGGAACCTGTGGATCGCGAGCCGGCTTACTCTGTACGGCGTTCGGCCCTCCGACGGAGTTCAGAACTGCCTGAGCCTGGTTGTCGACGAATCTGGTGAAGAGTTGCTGGGCGTAGCCGAAAATGACAGCCCAGGCGATGATCTGGGCCGACGAGTCGAGGGATTGCAGTCCCGGGACGAACTCCCCACGCATGAGGAGGAGCCCGAGCACGGCGGTCAAGGCCCCGGTCGGAAGTTTCAGCAATGCCAGTGCCACAGGAACGTTGTAGGGCGTGGATGTGCCCCTGATCCGTCGCAGAGATGCTGCCGCGGCGACAGCGGCAGCCACGAGCCCGATGAACTCGACGACGGGGTAGTCCCACCGAGATGCCACCATTGCGTAGAGGTCATCGACATCGAGCCGGGAGACCTGGCTCCGATCAGACATTTCGCTCGCCGTGGGGCAGACGACTCCGATGCCCTCGGGCTGGAAGCACAACGGCACCGTCTTCGGCGACACAGCGCCGAAGACGCCGACCAGAAGGACGATGACCGTGAGGACCATGGACACCCCGTAGACGATCCGAGCGAAACTCCGGACCCGGAGACTCTCCCTGAGATGCGCTTGGCGGGCCACGGCCATCGCGTCGACGAGCACTTCGCGTTGCGCATCATCGAGAACTCCGCCCGCCCGGATGGACAGCGCGATCTGCTCAACCTGCACTCTCCGCTCGTCACTGACGGGGAGATGCTCCCGGACGTAAGCTACCAAGCCGGTCATCATGGCGCTGACTTTGTCCAAAGGGGACAGTCGCAGCATGAGGCTGTGCGCGACGTCGAAGTGTGCCTGCGCAACCGCCAGGTGCGCCGCGGGCAGACGCCGGGGGTGATCGTGGTGGAGCGCTTTCCTTGCTTCGTCCAATTCCTTGAACGCTTGCACCGCCAGCGCCTGCACCTCCGAGGGTGCCTGCACTTGCTCTTGCTCGGTCTTGGTTCGGAGAAGCGCTTCAAGTTCGCTGATGCGCGAGCAGAGGCCCTCTCTGAGCTCCCACAACCCCCTTTCGTACTTACTGGCCCTCCGACGCTCCCAGAATCCCCGTACATCTGCCATATGCAGACTATCGCCGGTTTCAATCCAAAGATCCACTACCAAGAGTAATGGGCTGGCGAGGGGGAATCGCCGGCCTCCATGGCCGCACTCCGAGTGGCCGGCTCGTCGGCGTGCTCAGATCGTGAAGGGGCGTTGCCGGGTGAAGGCCGTGTTAGGGGCGCCGGCCTGGTACAGGTTCGGGGTCTGGTCGGGGGGCATCTTCTTGAGGATCTCCCGGTGGAACTTGCGGTAGCTGCCTTCGAAGGAGCCGCGGCTCCAGACGTCGAGGAAGGTGCCGGTGAACAGCCCGTTGACGAGCCCGTCGGCGGAGGTCTGGTTGTCCTGGCAGCCGGAGATCAGCAGGACACTGGCGTCGATCTTGGCGAGGTCTTTGGCTGTGCGCGTCTTCTGGATCTCGTCGTAGACGGCGCGGTCGCGCTTGTAGACCTTGCTCTGTACGGGCAGGGGCATGACCCTGATCTGCTTCTCGACCTCGTCCGGCTTATCGGTGTTGAACCGCTTGCCGAGTTCATGCGAGCTGAGGATCTGAGGCAGGTCCCTGGCCACGGTGCCGCTGTGACAGCTGTCGGACAGCATCCAGATGCGGACGCCCTCGGCGAACTTGCCGAACAATTCGTACAGCTCGTCGTCGACCAGTTCCCGGTCGTACAGCACCCACGTCTCATCGAGGCGGTCGCCGGTCTCGTCGTGGTTGAGGTCAGGCACCTGGCCGCCGTGACCCGAGTAGGTGAGCATGAGGATATCGCCGCTGACCAGTTGCTGAGCGGCGGCGTTCAGGGCAGAGGTGACCGCGTCGGCTGTGGCGGCGGCGGTGAGCAGCGGTTCGGTGACGGTGAATCGCGCCTTCTCAGCGAGTTCAGCCATGTCGTTGGAGTCTTGCTCGCAGGCGTTGAGGTCGCCGCTCCAGCCGTCGTACTTCGACGGGTCGACCTGATTGAGTCCGATGTGGATCGAGAGGCCGGTTGCCATGCTGTCTCCTAGATGCGCGCGGGAGGTCCGTATGCGGCCGGGGGTGCAGGGGCAGAGCCCAGGGGCTGCATACGTGTCCCTTCACCTCGTCGGTGAGGCGTGCCGGGTGAGGCGTGCCGGGGACTGAGGGTGACCCCAGCCTCGAGGTTGATGCTGACGTGACGCTTCCGTCTCCCGCCTGTTCGGCAGGCCGAACCGCTCGCATGGAGTAGGAATCTACGCACGCCTGGGCTTCGGCCCGGCCGGCACCACCCTGCTGATCGCCAACCAGCCAGCCCGTGGTCAGTAAGGTCAGGGACTGGAAACGGAGCACCAGCCACGCTCTGCGCCCATTTGCCGGAAGCAGGACTCCTCTACCGGCGCTTCTGCGTCCTCACGTAAGACTCTCCCCCCGAGACGCCAGGAAGGGATGGCCTCACCAGCGTGTCGCCACCTCCTGCGCCAGGTCACTCGGAACGGGGCGTGCGCCCAGGGGTGAGCAGCCGGGCGTACAGGGGGCGGGCGCAGGTGGAGGTGAGGACTTCGAGCCGGCCTTCTCCGTCGGCGAGGCAGTGCGGGATGGAGCGGTGGTGCTGCCACTTCCAGTTGACCCACCAGGGTGGGACTCCGAGGCGTCGGCCCTGCGGTCTTTTGTGGGATCCGGTAGCCGGGCAGCTCCACACGTCACAGCCCGGAAGCGCGGAGGTGCCGCTTCGAAACTGGCGTAATGCTACATTCCCACGCAATCATTCTTGACTCTGTCCACCTTCTCCCAGAAGGCCACGAGCGCGAAGCTTTCTTGTTTCCATGCCTCCTGACAGTGAAGGCGGAGAGGCGATTCTGGGTCCTTGGCCGCGTCTGGATCGCTGCGTAAGGTGCGGGCGGCGTCAGCCGCAAGCTTTATTCTTCCGCACCATTCTCGGGCAGGCTGCTCTAGTTCCGGACGGCACCATCTCACGGCGAATGTGGCAGCGATGGTCGCTCTAATTGCTTCGTTGAATGATCGTTCCTCTTGTGTGCCATCCTGCTGGTCGCATATAACTCGTTCCAACTCCATGGCTGCATGCAGCGCAGCCATGCCTTTCGCATGGAAGGCGTCACAAGTATCCCGTATATCTTGCTCTAGCCGGGCTGCTTTCTGGGCTGCATACTCCTGAGCCACTTGAGCCCGCGTCGAACGGCCGGCGATCATTGCCCCAACAGCCGCTCCCGCAGCACCCGTTAAGCCTGCCGCGCTGGCGGCCCAGACCGTAGCAGCACCCTGATCCATGGTCATGAATCCTGCCGGTACGGCCGTGCTTTCCGCCATAGCCCTTACGGATAGGTGCCGGTCCATCACTTCGCCTGCTGCTCATCGGAGGTGGCTCAACGCCGGCTCCGGGTGAGGAGGCCCGGCCGAGACCGCGGATGCGGTTGCCTGCGTCGATGCTGACCCACCGCAGCACGCCGATTCCGTCGATGGGGCGGCCGAGGGTCGCCTTGCCGACCTGGCTGCTGTCGGTCTCGCGCAGGTGGAGTTTTCCACTCTGCCGGGTCGGCGTCCTTGGTGACGCCGTTGCTGTTTCAGTGGTCGGTGGTGACGAGATCCTCCAGGTGTCGGGCCGGTTCCGCGCTGGGCTGGGGGGTGTCACCCAGGCCAGCGCTCTGGGTGCCGGCCAGGTCCTCGGCTGCGCCGCCCCTTCGGTCTTCCGGCCGGCCGTCGCCGGACTCGCGCGGGCCCGGCCCGCTGATCCCGCCCCCACATTCCGTCACCTCACGAGCCGCGTTCGTCGGTTCCCCTGCTTGCCGCGCAGTCTTCAACTGCCTCGATCAAGATCCAGCCGCAATCCGGCCTTGCCCCGGCCGTTACGGGTTCGTGAGCCGTGTCTCGCAGGATGGTTCCATGCGCCATCACCCCCGCCGCCTTGTCGCCGCCGTGATCTGTCTCTGCGTGACCACCCCGCTGTTCACGGCCTGCTCGGCCGACGGCAGGAAGGCGGCACCACCGTGCCATTCCCCCTCGAACGGGAAGGCGACACCACCGTCCCATTCCCCCTCGAAGCGGAACGACGGCCCGGTCAACCGGGACGACGTCAATGGTGACGGGCACGCCGACGTGGTCGTCAACGGCTGGTACAACGTGCTCGCGAACCCTGGGGTGGAGTGGCGGCGCAACCGTTTCGTCGCCCTCTCCGCGCCCGGCGGGCCGGAACCGTGCGCGGCATTCCGCCTCGCGGAGCGCTTGCCCAAGCTTGACCAAAGGATCAGCAGCGGGCCGATCGGGCACGACCGGTCGACTCAGTTCACCGGAGATCTGGATGACGACGGCTACGCCGATGTCATGGCAGGCGATGTGATATTCGATGATTCCAGCGGGAAGGACACGCCCGAGCAGCGCATCGTTTGGGGTGGCCCCGATGGCCCCAGTGGTGTCACCAAGCTGACCCCCGACATCCGCCAGGCCACCGCCACCGGGGACTTCGACGGCGATGGCGCCCTCGACCTGCTGACCCTCGCGCAGCCCTCCTTCAGCGAGTCCGCCGACGGGCCGCAGCCGGGCACCGTCCTGTACGGCCCGCTCAGCCGCGAGGGCGGGGCGCCTCGCACCACCTCGACCACCGATGTGGGCTTCAGGGGCTGGGTGTCGGTGGCCCACACGGTCGTCGGCGACTTCGACGGCGACGGCCGGGACGACCTGGTGACGAAGGGCGAGTACGACGAGGAGGACGCGCGCCTCGAGGAGGGCCTGCCGGAAGACGTCACCGACGCCACCTTCTACCGGGGAACGGCCGGAGGGCTGAAGCCTGCCGGGTCCGTACCCGGCATCACGAGCACGGCCGGCTCCATCCCTGTCGCCGCAGGGGACTTCGACGGCGATGGCAAGCAGGACATCCTCGCCAGCGGCCAGGGCGACGATCGGGCCGTTGCCGTCTACGGCAGCAGCGACGGCCCTGGCCGGGGCAAGGCCCGCGCCGGCGGACTCGGGAAGCTGAAGGCGGGCCTCGATGTCGCGGTCGGCGACATCAACGGCGACGGCCACGACGACATAGCAACCTCGTCCCGTGGCGACGACGGCCAGGTGGTGGTGGTGCTTGGCGGCAAGGACGGGCTCAGCGCGGCCCGTACCGTCACGATCGACCGGTCTGCGATCGGCCTGGGCGGTTCCCCCCGGCGCTCGGGGGGCCAGGACTCCTTCGGCTGGGACCTGTACCTCGCCGACCTCGACACCGATGGCCTTGACGAGCTGCTCATCGGCACGTTCGGCTTCAGCAAGCCCCGCACGGACACCGGCTACTGGATTCTGCGTGGGACGGAGGACGGCCCGTCGAAGACGGACCGCCGCTTCGTCAAGACCAAGGACTTCGGCAGGAGCTGACTACTCCCGTGTCCCCACGCGGATGACGGACCTGCGCCCGAAGACCAGCACACCGCGTGCCGGCGGGCGGGCGCATCACAGGGAAGACGCAGCGGGCCCCCGGTGATCTGCCATGACGTCCCCCAGGGCACTGCCGGTGCGGGGAGGCGTGGTGTGTAACGACCTGAGTTGTGTCTCTTCGATCAGGAGCGGAGCCAGATGACGAGTGTGGCTGCGGTGATAGTGCCCAAGTACATGTAGCCGCGCTTGTCGTCCGGGTAGCGACAGCCCTGAACTGCTTGAGCCTGTTCACCGCTCGCTCGACGGTGTTGCGCTTCTTGTACCGCGCTGGGTCGAAGTGCGGGGGCGACCCGAACCAGCCTGTCGCATCCGGGCGATCACAGCGCCTCGAAAGTCCAGAGAATACGTACGGACGACGGGATCGTCGCCGTGCAGCGACTTGGTGCCCCTCGAGGCCGTTGTGCTCTACTCGGCATCTCGGCATCACCACTGTCCCGCCGAGCGCAAGACGCCTGTCCTTCCCGCGGATCTGAGAGGGAGTACCCCCATGGCACTCAGCAGGCCACCGAAGCGAACCAGCTACGCGGCCGCCCACCGCCGCAGCCTGGAAGACCCGGAGGGGTTCTGGCTGGAGGCCGCCCGCGCCATCGACTGGACCGTCTCGCCGTCGGCGGCGCTGGAGGACCGCCGGGCGCCGCTGTACCGCTGGTTCCCCGGTGGAGAGCTGAACACCTGCCACAACGCGCTGGACCGGCACGTCGATGCCGGGTACGGAGACCGCCTCGCGCTCGTGCACGACAGCCCCGTAACCGATACCCGGACCCGCTTCACCTACCGCGAGTTGCGCGATGAGGTCGCCCGCTTCGCGGGTGTGCTCTCAGGGCTGGGGGTGACCAAGGGCGACCGCGTCGTCGTGTACCTGCCGATGATTCCCGAAGCGGTGATCGCGATACTGGCGTGCGCCCGCATCGGAGCGGTCCACTCCGTGGTCTTCGGTGGTTTTGCCACGCGCGAGCTGGCTGTCCGGATCGGCGATGCCCAGCCGAAGATCGTCATCTCCGCCTCCTGCGGCATCGAAGCGGGCCGCACCGTGCCGTACAAACCCCTCCTGGACGCCGCACTCGCCCAGGCCGACCACCAGCCCGAGCACTGTGTGATCCACCAGCGACCGCAGTACACGGCCGAGATGACCGCACCCCGCGACCTGGACTGGACCGATGCCATGGCCGCCGCTGAACCGGTGCCGTGCGTGCCGGTGGCCGCCACCGACCCGCTGTACATCCTCTACACCTCAGGCACCACCGGCCGCCCCAAGGGCGTGGTGCGCGACAACGGGGGCCACGCTGTCGCGTTGCGCTGGTCGATGGAGAACGTCTTCGACACCCACCCCGGTGAGGTCTTCTGGGCCGCCTCCGACGTCGGCTGGGTGGTCGGCCACTCCTACATCGTCTACGCACCCCTGCTGACCGGCTGCACCACTGTGCTGTACGAGGGCAAGCCCGTCGGCACCCCCGACGCCGGAGCATTCTGGCGGGTCATCGCGGAGCACCGGGTGACGACCCTGTTCACCGCACCGACCGCGATCCGGGCGGTGCGGCAGAAGGACCCGGGCGGCGAGCTGTTCGCCAAGCACGACACCGGCTCGCTGCGGTACCTGTTTCTGGCGGGTGAGCGCCTGGACCCGGAGACCTACCACTGGTCAGCCGACCTGCTGGGCGTCCCGGTCGTCGACAACTGGTGGCAGACCGAGACCGGATGGCCGATCGTCGCCAACCCCATGGGCCTGGAGCCACACCCCACCAAGCCGGGCTCGCCGACCCTGCCGGTATCCGGCTACGACGTGCGCATCCTCGACGAGGCGGGCCGCGAAGTCCCGAACGGTACGGAGGGGACGGTGGCCATCCGCCTGCCGCTGCCGCCCGGCACCCTGACCACGCTGTGGGGCGACGACGAGCGGTACATCCGCTCCTACCTGTCCGCGTACGACGGCTACTACCTCACCGGCGACGGCGGTCACCGGGACGAGGACGGCTACGTCTACATCATGGGCCGTACCGACGACGTACTCAACGTCGCTGGACACCGCCTTTCCAGCGGTGCGATGGAAGAGGTCCTCGCTGCCCACCCGGATGTCGTCGAATGCGCCGTTATCGGCGTGGCGGACGACCTCAAGGGCCAGGTACCGCGCGCCTTCGTGGTCCTGAAAGAGGGCACCGACGGCAACGTGGCCCGGGTCCGCACGGAACTGGTCGCTCACGTGCGCGACACCATCGGCCCGGTCGCCGCACTGCGCCGGATCGACGTGGTTGCGGCGTTGCCCAAGACCCGTTCCGGCAAGATCCTGCGCCGCACCATGCGCGACATCGCTGACGGAGGGGACCCTGAACTGCCCGCCACCATCGAGGATTCCTCAGTGATCGACGCCCTTCGGCCCCTGCTGCGCAACGGCGAAGCCTGACCGCACCGCATCCGCGCCCGTCACGGCTGGGGACCAGGCCGTTCGGCCCGACCGAAGCATCACCGCGTTCAACCGGTCCCTCGGGGTGATGTGGGCGTCTGCGAGAAGCGAAGTGCCGGTCCTTCCTCGTGGCCTCTGATGCTCCTCTAGAGTCGGCCGTATGACGAAGGCACCGGCCCAAGACCGCGGCATGCGGTCCCGTGACGCGATTCTCGGCGCCGCCGGCGAGCTGATGTCGCAGCACGGTTACGCCGCCACGTCCATTTCGATGATCTCCGCCGCATGCGGCCTCCCCGCCAGCGCCATCTACTGGCACTTCGGCAGCAAGGACGGGATCTACGTCGCAGTGCTCGAACACGCCAGAGTCGTCCTGCTGGCGGCCCTGCCCTCGGTCGAGGTACCGGGCACTGACGTCACGCAGCGGCTGGACAACTTTCTCCAGGCAGTCGGAGACGGGTTCCAGCGCCACCCGCACGGTTTGAAGCTGCTGCTCGGACTGGGCATGTTGCAGCAGGGCGCCAGTGCCGCGGCCGTGGCCGAGGTGCACCACTACCGCAACGCCCTGGTGACATGGGCCCAGGACTCCCTGACCGTCGTTTTCGACCTGCGCGACCGACCAGAGGTGTCAGGCGAGCTCGCCCGCTTCACCCTCAGGACGGCGAGTGGAACCGCCGTCGCCTGCTGGTTCGAACCGGCCACCACCCTGGAGATCGAGCCACTGCGCGTCGCGTTGCTGGCCTTGGCGGCCCACCACGGCGTTCCCGTGGGAAAGGCATCCGCAGCCGGCCCGCGTCACGGACGGGCCGCGAACCCGTAAATGGGCGCCCCTGCACGCCGTGCGTGCGTGGGTGGGTCAGGGGTGGGTCAGGAAAGCGTTCAGGAGAACGGGATGACCACCCGGTATTTGCCGCCGGGGGACTGCTGGGGTGGCTCGTGGGCGCGTTCGACGGTGACGTGCCCCACCTGGTGGGCGGTGAGCAGCCCGGCGATCCCGGCTCGCACCGAGCTCCACACCCTGTGCGGATCCGCGCCGGTGGTCGGCCGTATCCGTACCCGCACGGTGGTGGGTGTCGTCTGCACGATCTGGAACAAGTCGATATCAGGGATGCACTCGATGACGGTCTCGAAGGCCATCGGCACGATGTGGACGGTCTCACCCTCTGAGCCGGGAAGGACAGCAGGTCCGCGGCACGGCCACGCACCTTGATCGCGGGCAGCGGGTCTCCGCACGGGCACGGATCCGGACGCCGCAGGACGCTGTCGCCCAGGTCGTAGCGGAGGATCGGCTGCGCCCACCGGCACAGGCTGGTCAGCAGAACGGTGGAGGACTGCTGTCCGGGTGCGGTGGGGCGGAGGTCCGCATCGACCGGCTCAAGGATCAGCCAGTCGCTGTGGGTGTGCAGCCATCCCTGCGGGCAGCTGTAACCCAGTGCCAGGCTCTCGTTGCAGCCGTACGTGTTGACGACGTGCGCCCCGAACGCCGAGCGGATGCGTCGATGTTCACTGTCGCTGAGGCCCTCGGCCACCAGCGATACCACGGCCGGGGCTATGCGCAGACGACCGGCCAGCTGCTCCCCGGCGAGCAGCGCGATCACGGTGGCGTAGCCGTCCAGGTGCACGGGACGGTACTCGTTGAGCCGGTCCACCAGCTCGGGCAGGGGGCTGTGCACCGAGTAGACCCTGCTGCCCCGGGCGTGCCAACGGCCGGCCGTACGCAGCCGGGTGATGACCGCGTACGCCGCCAGATGGCCGCCGGTGGCGATGACGTGAGCCGACCGCATCCGGTGGGCGAGCATGCCCGCCAGCCGAGCGGGGGTGAGCGCTCGCGAGGCGGCACGCAGCGACAGGGCCCTGACCACCGCCGCCGCTCGATCGTCGAGCAGAAAGACTCCGCGGTGTCCGGTGGTACCGGAGGTGGTGGAGACCAGGTATTTGTCGAGAAAACGGTCGCCGATCCGCTCGGGGTCATCGACGAAGGCCCGTACCCGGTCGATGGTCGCCTCCGGGTCGGTGACCCAGTCGTTGAAGCGCGCCATCAGCGTCTGCTTGTCCGTCACCGGGAGCAGCGTCGGGTCCTCGACATGTGCCGGAACGCTCCGGTAGAGCTCGCGGTAGTACGGGGAGTGAGCGCGGGCGAAGGCGACCATCGCGGCCAGACGTTCCCGCTGTCGGCTCGCCAAGGCATCCGGACCATGCCGGCACGCCCGGCGCCCGTCCCGGACCAGTGTGAACGTTGACGTCATCAAGCCCCTTCCGTCATCGTCGCCGCGCCTGCTTACAGCCGGACGGATCACGGCTGTTCCGAAATCGGTGGTCTGCGGGGGCAAGGTCAGCTCGGGCCAGGGCGGCGGCCTCACCGTACGGGGCGAGGCGGCCGAGGACGCCCGCCCGCCGGAGCGGGCGGGCGTCCTCGGCGTAACCCATGGAGCAGCGAGCAGCCCCTCAGGAGGTGCCGGACGACTGCCAGAACGGGCAGCGGTGGTCGGCCGCGAAACCCGTGGTGGGAGCGGTCCGGTCCGGGGCCAGCACCTGGATGCGGTCGTGGTCGGCGGTGTAGCGGGGCCAGGTGGGGGCGCCCGGCCCGTTGGGGTTGCCGGTGGCGGCGAATCTGGCCCAGTAGCCGACCATCGTCGCGGACAGCCGCCGCTGCGCGGGAGTCAGCAGTGGCAGGGCGTCCATCGGGAACAGATAGGCCAGTTCCGCGGCGTGAAAGGCGCCCTGCGGGGTGTGCGGCGCCGGCATGAACGGCGGTGCCTGGGGATCGTCGAACTCATAGGCGTAGACGGGTGCCCGGCCGCTGTACAGGCGGCTGTCCGCCCTGGCCGGGCAGGCGAACCGCTGGTCGGTGCCGACGGCGGAATAGGCCAGGTTGGGGGAGGTATACGCGGAGGCCGGGTATGCGTCGAGGACGGCGGCCGCCCCTTCAGGATGCTGCAGCCTGATCAAGTCGGCGTACTTCTGCGGTGTGAGCGGTCCGCCGCCGAGCAGGTCCACGTACAGCGCTGTGAAGTACCGGTACTCGTCGTGGGTGCTGCCGCTCAGCGTCGGGACCGCGTTCACCCGCCCCGTAGCCCACGCCTCGTGCGGCGGGACCGGAAGGATGCGCGGCCCGGTGTTCGCTGCCCACAGGGATGCGGCCCCGGGGGCGCCTCGGATGAGCTCGGCGGGGGGTACGGCGCGCAGGCAGGCCGGGGCGGTCGACGGGTCGGTGCAGCCGACCGATGCCGCGAAGCTCTGCCCCTTCTTCTCGGCCGCGGCCAGGGTGAGCGGGGGGAGAGCGCCGTTCGATACGCAGCTGCCGCTCTGCTGGACGGCCCGGTGGAACAGGCCTTTCGCGGTCGGCGAGGTGATGTGGAGGCAGGTGCCGACGGACCCGGCGGACTGGCCACCGAGGGTGACCTTGTTCCGGTCTCCGCCGAACGCGCCGATGTTGCGCTGTACCCAGCGCAGCGCGGCCTGCTGGTCCATCAGGCCGTAGTCACCCGAGGCATGGTCCGCGTTCTCGGCTGACAGGGCGGGGTGGGCGAGGAACCCCAGTGCTCCGAGGCGGTAGTTGACCGTGACGACGAGTACGCCCCGTGCTGCCAGCGCCGCGCCGTTGTAGTCGCTTCCGGCGCCGTAGGCGTTGCCGCCGCCGTGCAGCCACACCACCACCGGCAGGTCCCTGCCGGTGGTGCGGGCCGGGGTCCACACATTGAGGTACAGGCAGTCCTCCGACGTACTACCGGTCCGGTTGGAGTCACCGGGCAGGACGGGTCCGCCGTCCGGAAGCAGCGTCAGTGGTAACTGGGCACAGGGACTGGCCGGTTCGGTGGCGTCCCGTACGCCGGACCACGGTGCGGCCGGCTGGGGCGGGCGCCAGCGCAGCGCCCCGGTCGGGGAGGCGGCGAAAGGAACGCCCTGGAAGACCCGGCCGCCATCGGCACCGGCCGCGCCGCGCACCGAGCCTTGTGCGGTGCGGACGACCAGCGGGTCGTGGCCGGAGCCGGCGGAGGCTGCCGGGGCTGCCGGGGCTGCCGTGATCGACAACAGCAGGGCCGCGACGGCGGTCGCGGCACGGATCGCGGTATGACGCACGCTGCGGGATCTCATCGGTCTCCTTCTGCTTGAATCTGCTTTCCTCTGCTTCGTGCTGTCTCTTCGGTGGCGGGAGCACCGCATGGGCGGACGGTTCCTGATGCCCCGCCGCAGCCGGGTTGCCGGTGTCACTGCGTGTGCTTGTAGGCGCCGACGTCGCAGGCGGTGCCCTGGGGACGGGTGACACCGCGCCGGTCGGCAGCGGGGCGGCGGGGGCGGCCAAGCTCGCCGCCATGGCGGGTACGACGGCGGCGAGTGCCGCTGGGGTGGTTCGGTCCCTCATCTGGTGAACTCCTGTCCGCGAAGGAATGCCGACTCGAGCTCGGCCGACGAGATCGGCCGGGTATCGCGACCTGCTGCATCGGTCCGAGGCTGAGTTGAGCTGCGGCGTGATCCGAGGAGATGGGAAGCGCGGACGACCATGACCGCCGCAGCCGAGCGCGGGCGAAGAACCCTTCCGCACATGCGGAACGCTGCACTCGGCGACAATCGCAGCTCTGTAGCGAGCGTTCCATCCAGAGTGGTTGCTGTCTACAGAACTGACAGGGAATCAATGGGCAGACGTCCTATGGACCCCCTCGGACGAGCGAACGCGATGCGTAGCGATACGAACGGCAAGTCAGTGCTGCCGCGCACGCAGACGTGGCGCAGCGGACCGGTCCCCGGCGGCGGAATACGCAGCCGCCGGTGTCGTACGAGGTGGGCAGGATCGGCAGTTCACGGATGGTTCCGGCGGTCGGCCCCACTTTGTTCGTCGCCCTGAAACGGGACTCCTGGCCTCCGGGTCCGGCATGATGGTTGCCCCCTGTCGATCAGATGACCTGGGGGGTGGTGTCACCGGACCCGGGGCACCGTTTGACCACCCAAGGCGGCGCCGCGGGCACGAACCGGCACTCCCGAGTGGTGAGCTGAGCGATCGGCCGGGCGCTTGTGAGGCACCGGGGCAGGGCTGGGCGGAGCCGCCCGGAGGCACCAAGGCCCCTCTCGGCCGGATCAGTCGGGCGCAGGCGGCTACGGTTTCTACGGGCTGTCGGGGTACGGGCTCATCTGCAAAGCGAAGTACAGGCTCAAATGCAGAGGCGCGTACGAAGTTTTAGCCAGAGTAAAGCCAGGTTTCGACAGTCGGTCGGTTCAGGAGCTGCGGCGTGCGGCTCGGTGCAGGTGTGCGCAGGCGAGCGCTGAGACGAGCGCGGCGGCGGCCATCGTGGCGAGCTCCCAGGCGTACGGGTGCATCGAGCCTGTAGCGACAGCGAGGCCCACGAGTGCGATGCAGAGGGGCACCAGCAGCGTTGCCCCCATCCCGGCCACCTTGTCCCGGGTCCGCCACTGCGGCGCGATCCACAGCAGTACCGTCCCGGCGATCAGGGCAATGCCGCCAATCAGAGGAGTGACCACTGTCAGCGGACCGGCGATCGGCAGAAGGACCAGAGGGGCAATGGTGTGCCATCGGCTCGCAGGCGGCATTGGCGGCTCCTCCCCCTGAGCAGTTGCCACGATCGTGCGGGGGGCACCAAGACGCTCAAGCACTCCGCGTACTCCCTCGTCGCCTGGGGTGGTCTCTTCTTCGAGGGCCACGGCAATGTGTTCGGTCAGATCGGCCAGCAGTTCGCTCCTGCGCTCCGGACTGAGTCCGGTCGCCTCGCGCGCCACGGTGGCCAGGTACGTTTCCACGAGTGGGTGATCGGTGGTCTTCACGCTGAATCTCCTGGTCAATCGGCGATGAAATGATCGACGGCATCACGGAAGTACGGCCAGATGGTGGTGAATTCCTCCAGTGCGGTGCGCCCCGAGGCCGTCAGGGCGTAGTAGCGGCGGGGTGGCCCGCTCGGCGACTCCTGCCAGCTGGTGTCCACTAGCCCCTCACGCCGCAGCCGCGCGAGCAGCGGGTAGATCGTGCCCTGACTGGTCGCCATGGCACTCACGGCTCCGAGCACCCCCAACAGCTCAACTCCATAGCGGGGGCTGTCTCGCAACAGAGCCAGAACGCAGTATTCGAGCACCCCTTTTCGGAGCTGACTCTCAGCCTTACCCGCACCCGGCTTACCTGTAACGTCAGGTTCCATGCATTGCATGATACCAGCACAGGCGTGAACGGAGCGCAGGATGGGCGTCTACGCAGCCTGCCGGCCCGCATCAGGGCCTCGCCGAGGGCGTCGACATCCCGACGGAGACCGACCGACGACTCCGCCCGCCCACAGTCTGGGCCGAGCCCCGCAACCCGCGCGGATGCCCCTGCGCCAAGAGCGCAGTGACGAAGCACGCTCAGCCGTTCGCCGAACCGGACGACGCGCCGACCAGCACCCCACCTGCCGTGGCCGGGCCGGCTTCCCGGCCGTTCATCGCTGGTTTCGCATGACTGAGCCGAGCGGAACGGATTAATTTTGGCCGATAGCGGGGTGTGATCCGCCCACCGAAGCGGCTTAGGTGAAGGGATCGGACAGCCAGGTCGGCCGAGGGGGACGGGTGTACGACTACATCATCGTGGGTGCCGGGTCGGCGGGGTGCGTGCTGGCAGCCCGACTCACCGAGGACGCGAGCACGCGCGTCCTGCTCATCGAAGCCGGGCCGGTGGACGATGCCCAGGAAATCCACGTTCCGGCCGCGTTCAGCAAGCTGTTCCAGACGAAATACGACTGGAGTTACCTCACTGACTGCGAACCGGGGCTGGACGGCCGCCGCCGCTATCTGCCCCGGGGCCGGATGCTCGGCGGCTCGTCGTCGATGAACGCGATGATTTACATACGCGGCAATCGACGCGACTACGACGCCTGGGCGGCCGCCGGCGCCGACGGGTGGAGCTGGCAGGATGTCCTTCCCTACTTCCTGCGCGCCGAGGACTTCTCGGGCGCCCCGTCACCGTGGCACGCGACCGGCGGACCTCTCACGGTCAGCGAGGGCCGTTCCCTGCATCCGTTGATGGCCGCCTATGTGGCGGCCGCCCAGGAGGCCGGCCACCCCTACACCATCGACTTCAACGGTCCGGAACAGGACGGTGTCGGCTACTACCACCTCACTCAGCGCGACGGTCTGCGCTGCAGCACCGCTGTCGCGTATCTGCGGCCGGCCTTGTCCCGGCCCAACCTCGAGGTGCTCACCGGCACCCAATGCACCCGCCTCCTGCTCGACGGCGACCGCACGACCGGCGTCGAGGTGGACCGGAACGGCGAATCGCTGCGACTGCGCGCCGAACGGGAAGTGGTGCTGTCGGCCGGGGCGTACAACTCCCCGCAACTGCTCATGCTCTCAGGCATAGGCGCGGCCGGTGAACTGGCCGCCCGCGGCATCACGCCGCGCGTCGACCTCCCGGTGGGGGAAAACCTGCAGGACCATCCGCATGTCGGCTTGTGCTACCTGACCGACACCGAGTCGCTGATGACCGCCGAGACACCGGACAACGTGCGCCTGCTGGAGACAGAGGGCCGCGGCCCGCTCAGCTCGAACGTGGGCGAGGCCGGCGGATTTCACCGCACCCGCGAAGGGCTGGACGCCCCCGACATCCAGGTGCACGCCACCCCGGTGATGTTCCACGAGGAAGGCATCAGCCCCGTCACCGACCATGCCTTCATGTTCGGCGCGGTCCTGCTCGCCCCCACGAGCCGGGGCAAAGTCTCCCTGCGGTCGGCTGTGCCCAGTGCCAAACCGCATATCCTGCACAAGTACCTGACCACCGAGGACGATCGCGCGACGATGATCCGGGCGCTCAGGATGCTGCTCGACATCGCCGACCAGCCCAGCCTGCGCAAGCACCGCCGAGCCGATTTCCGCGTACCCCGCTCCACGGACGACACCGGCCTGCTCGACTTCGCCCGGCGCGAGTTGCAGACCCTCTACCACCCGGCGGGCACCTGCTCCATCGGCCCCGTCGTGGACTCCCGGCTCAGGGTGCATGGCGTGAACGGCCTGCGGGTGGTGGACGCCTCGGTCATGCCCACCGTGGTGCGGGGCAACACCAACGCCCCTACGATCATGATCGCGGAAAAGGCCGCGGACATGATCCGCGGCCTCCCGGCACCGGCCTGACGCCGCGCGGCGCCCTTCCACTGTGAATTCTCGGTGTAACGCCAGGTGCGATACGGCTCTGACCTGTGCCCTCGTGAATCTGGTGTGAGGAATTGTGGCTGTACTTTTGGGGCCGTTGAACTGGCCTTACTACGTCGTGTCGTGCAATGGCCAGGGGGTAGACGGTCCCTGGCCTCTGGTTCCATGGATAAGTGAGATTCCCGTTCCCGTTACGAGCATCCCTAGTGGTTTTCCGGGTGGCGATGTGGTGCTCCACCAGCATGGTTCCCGCTGCTCGGCGCGCGAGAGTGACGGATCCGAGCCGTTGTGGCCGAGAAGGGCCGGTCGTCTCGTTTCCGACTGAGGCTCAGGCCGAGCAGAGCTGCGGCTGGTTGCGACCGGTACGCCTTCTCGCGCTTGGTGCGGCGGTACAAACTACCTTGAACGTTTGCCACTGAAGATGGACCGGTGCGTGGTTCGTGCCATCAAGGATTGGCCGCGCTGCCCAGCGGCCCGTGTGCTCTCCTGGGTGAATCATATGGCTGACTGCAACCTGCGATTGCTGTCCGTGCTGTCCTGGATTCACCCCACGATCAAGGGGTCGGCACGCGCGGTAGGAGACGGCTCATGAGATTTTCACGACGCACCACGTCAGCACCCGCTCACATCCGGGACACTCCCGATAGCACCGCAGGCGGCCCCCTGGCGCGCACAATCGGAGCCAGCCTGAGCGTCGCCCTGCTGGCGCTGCCCGGCCTCGCCCTGGGCAACACCGCCATGGCCGCGGAGCACCGCGCCGCCGCGCCGGCAGGCGATTACTGCGCACCGAAGACGCAGCTCTACAGCGAGGATCGGTGGACCTACGCCGAGGCGCAGGTGTGCTTGCGGTTCGGGCCCGGCGGCAACGAGGTGAGGGTGAACAACAGCCAGCCGCAGTACTACTGGGGCAGCGCCTGGTACAACGCCAGCAGCCGCTACCCGGCCTCCTGGAGCGCCAGCGGCACCGTGACCAAGAGCGGCGAGTCGGAGAACTACGCCACCCCCAGCCCTGTCACGCAGGGGTCTGCCGAAGGTTCGGCCAGCGGCGGCTCTCCCGCCGTCCTCAATGGCTGCGGCACCTACAGCGTCACCATGACCTTCCACCAGGCAGGCCCCTACTGGAACGAGATCCCGATCGACTCCGGCGAGCTCACGTACGACATCAACGTGCCGTGCACATGACCCGGTGGTCTCGGAGCAGGGTCGCCGGTCCAACGTCGATGACAAACTGTCAGGGTCCCCTGTCACAGGACATCGGATACCGCAGGGGTATCCGAGGCCTCAGCACCATGGCGGCCATGGCCCCCAACAGCCAGCCCGGCGCGCGGGAGGCCCGCAACCCGTCGTGGTGTGCAGTCCGTACCGCTCCAGGGCGATGCGGCGCAGCATGCCGGCGGCCAGGGCGGGGGAGTGGCGCCAGCGGGGAAGGACCGAGCACAGGTCGGCAACCGCCTCGGTGGGCAGCAGCAGTTCCACGGCCGGGGTGACCTGGAACAGCAGGTCTGCCGTCTGCCCGTGGTGCGCGCCGCGGCGAGGTTGGGGTGCAGCCGTTCGTGCACAGTCGCGCAGTCGGCCAACGATGCCGTGGACATGACCATTTCTCGGGGCGTCGCCGTGGCTCAAGCGTAGCCGCTTGCTCGAATATCTGTGCGATGTCATGGGGGAGGACGTGGCGACCCATGAACACTTGGTGCCCGATGAATTGTGGTAGCTGTTCCGGCGGGTGGTGCCGCCCACGGAGGTGATACGTCCGCAGGGTGGGGCAGTCGTCGGGCGGGTGACCGTGAGGTGGCAAGAAGCGTGGCCGCGTCGTAGGCGGCCACCGAGCGACGACCACGTGCGGATGTCCGAGCGTTAAGCCTGAATAGCCTTCATGTGGTGGGTTCCGGGGGTCCGTTCTCGGTTCGCGTGAGAACGAGGATCGCCATGTCGTCTTGCCGTTGGTTGCCTGTCCAGCTGGATACGTCCTGTGCGAGGGCGTCTACAAGGCGGCTCGGATGGCTGTACTCGCCTGCGGGAAGCTGGGTGCAGGGATCGTAGAACCGGCCGTGATGGTTGCGCGCTTCGGTCACGCCATCGGTGACCAGCAGAAGTGAGGCGCCCGGCCGCAGCGTAAAGACATCTGCGGCGGACACACCGCCCCCCGCCCCGGTCTCCGGCAGCCTCATTCCAAGCGGCAGTTCGTAACGCGCTGGTTCCAGTCGGACCACGGTTCCTCCCTCCACCAGGAAAGGCGCCGGATGGCCACGATTGACCAGTTGCACTGCGTCGCCGTCTGGCGGGATCTGGACCAGCACTGCGGTAGTGAAGTCCTCAAAGCCGCTGACGGTCTCCCGGCGACGGTCGCTCTCCCGGGACAGAGCGCTGTCCAGCCGGTGCGCCAGCTCGGCCAGCGTGGGAGCATGCTCGGCTTCCTGGCGGAACGCTCCGACGATCACGGAGACGGAGGAGATTGCCTGCAGCCCCTTACCGCGAACATCACCGATGATTGCGCGGATTCCATAGGGGGTGGGCTGCACGGCGTACAGATCTCCACCGATCCGAGCCTCTGCTTGCGCCGTCTCGTAGCGAGCGGCCACGGCGAGCGGCCCCGCGCGGCGCGGAGGGTCCGGCAGTACCGCACGCTGCACCGCCTCGGCAACATCGCGGGCCTGCGCAAGATAGCGTCCCTGCCGATGCAGCAGGCGATTGATCCCCAAGGCGATCGAACTGACGATGAGTACGTCGGCCAGGTCGACGAAGAGCGCGGTCGCAGGACGTCGGAGGTGCAGGTCCAGCGCAATCGAGAGCACGCACGCAAGCACGGCGAATGCCAGCCCGGTGCGGAACGACAGCAGGACACATGCGATCAGCGGGGCGGCCGCCAGAAGAGGCAGTCCCATGTACGGCTGCGGCCCGAAGAGGTCAGCAGCCGCGCCCACGAGGAGCAGCAAGGCAGCGACAGCATGGGGGAATGCGAGCGGCCCCCTGCGGAACATCGTCATCACGTCTCTCTGATCAGGGATTCCACACGGTGTGATCGGACCTTTTCCGGTGTGCCGGCAGGCCCATTACCGCCGCAGCAGACCTGCTGCCGAGCCATAGCAAGGTTTCATGAATCCTTTCGGCATTAGCTCACTCCAGCCCTAGAATCTCTGACAGAGCAACGACGACACGACCTTGCACGGCGCGGCCGGGACCCATGGCGGATTCGAGGCTGGCGCACCGGTCGGCCTGCCCACCTCCCGGGCCACGCCGGACCTTTGCCACGGTCGGTCGGATTCGGTCCGGTCAGGGCCTCTTTTGCCGCTCGGACACCGACGGAGCCGATCGCACGCCTCGACCAGTCCAGCTCACCGCGAGCGCCCAGCTCATCGAGCACCACTTGGTTCACCCGTGCCCACACCCGCCCCCCGCTCCACTGAGCGAACCGCCGGTAGACGTCTGCCGGCACGGGCCGAACACCGGCGGCAGCTGCCGCCACGTGCACCCAGAGGTCGCCCCTCGACAAGCTCGGACAAGGCACTTTGGGGGAGCCCGAGGGGCCGCGCAGCCGCGTCACCCCGCTGGAGGTCTACCGGAGCCTGGCAGCGCGGGAGGAACCTCCACTCCACGAGACCGGGCACGTGGCGCCGCCGATGAGGCGCATCAGATGGAAATGGCCGACCATTGCTGCCGCGCTCGCGGCCTGCGACCGCCTGCGAAGAGAACTTGGACAGTGGTGGGACTCCCGCAAACACCTCGAAGGGCCCTCCGGGATCCCCGGGCAGACCGATGAGATCTCCGGTAGAGACGGACGGCAGCAGCATCACGACGGCGCACCTCGGGGCCGGCGCTCTCCCCGAAAGGTCACGGGAACCAGTTGAAGCATCTCTCCGACCATCTGCTGCCGTCTGTCGGCAACGAGACCACCGCTGCCCTTTCCGCATCCGCAACAGCGAGCGCGCGCCGGACGGCTCACCGACCAGCAGTCCAGGCAACCGCCTGGGCCGTCCGGTCACGGCCCTCATCTCTCCGGGGCCTCGGTGGAGAGCAGATCCCGCAGTTCATGCACCGCTTCGCGGAGTTTGTCGGCGAAGACGGTTGCCCAAAGTCTCAGCCGACTGGAGGGGAGCGGCCTGCTGGAGCAGCCATATGCGTGCCGCGGTCGGCGCACCCCGTCACGGGCCGCGGGCCGGCGCAGCCCCGCCGTCGGCGGGGGCAGGACCGCGGAAGCGCCCGTGATTTGGTGCCCTGTGTTAGACAGGCATCAAACAAAGGGGCGCCTGTGCATCAGCTCAAACTCGGAGTCTTGTCGGAGTCACGCAAAGAGAACGAGCGTCGACTGCCGATCCACCCATCGCACTTCGAGCGGATCGACGCCGACCTCCGAGGACGCATCTACCTCGAATACGGCTACGGAGTACGCTTCGGCATCCCCGATGAGCGGCTGGTGCCCTTCGTCGCCGGGTTCCGTTCCCGTGAGCAGCTGATCGCGGAGTGTGACATCATTCTGCTGGCCAAGCCGCTGCCGGAGGATCTGGCGGAGCTGCGCGAGGGACAGGTCCTTTGGGGCTGGCCGCACTGCGTCCAGGACAAGAAGCTCACCCAGGTGGCCATCGACCGGCAGCTCACACTGATCGCTTTCGAGGCGATGAATCACTGGACCACCGACGGGTGGTTCAATCTGCACGTCTTCCACAAGAACAACGAGCTCGCCGGTTACTGCTCGGTGCTGCACGCCTTGCAGATCAACGGTTCGACAGGTGACTACGGTCGTCGGATGCGGGCGGCCGTGATGGGTTTCGGCGCGACCGCCCGGGGAGCGGTGACAGCCCTGAACGCTCATGGAGTGCACGATGTCGACGTCCTGACCCAGCGGGGCGTCACCGCGGTCAGCTCGCCGATCCATTCCGCCCGGATAGTGCAGTTCGACCACGATGACGCCGACCCTCGCCGCAGCCACGCCCTCTCCGATACGGGCCGGGTCCGGCTGGCCGAGTTCCTCGCCGAACACGACATCATCGTCAACTGCGTGCTGCAGGACACCAAAGCGCCGCTGACGTTCCTCATTGACGAAGACCTCCGCACGCTCGCGCCGGGCACCCTCATTATCGATGTCTCCTGCGACGAGGGAATGGGCTTCACCTGGGCCCGGCCCACGACGTTCACGCAGCCGACGTTCGTCGTCGGCGACAACGTCCGTTACTACGGCGTGGACCACAGCCCGTCCTACCTGTGGAACTCGGCCACCTGGGAGATCAGCAATGCGCTGATCCCCTACCTGCGGGCGGTGCTCACCGGACCCAGCGCCTGGGAAGCAAACGAGACCATCCGACGCGCCATCGAGATCCGCGACGGAATCGTTCAGAACCCCAATGTCCTGTCCTTCCAGCACCGCTCACCGGACTACCCGCATGCCCGCGAGTGACGAGTAGACGGAGCCCGGCCCCGGCGGGAGCCGGCCTGCTCCCGCCGAGGGACTGAGCCGGGGCCACCTCGGCCGCTCCCCGCGCCGGCCCCGGCCGGTCGTTGCCTCGCCGTGCACCGACAATGCCTGCCGGGGCGGCCCGCACCACACCTGCGGTTTTGAGCTACATGGCCGGCAAGGCGCCTGCGCGCAGAGTGCCGACGGTCGTGATGCCGCGCTTCGGACCGCCCCTGTACGCGTCTCCCACCGTGGTGACCTTTGCCGCCGGCCGTTCATACGTCGCGAGCGGCCCTTCGAGCGTGCCCGCTCCCTCGGGGAACCGCCGGGGGACCACGATGCCCGGGTTCTCTTCGCGCCAATCACGCAACCGCGCGATTGCCTCGGCCGAAGTGTGCCAGCAGGCGGCCGGCACCTGATCCGCCAGGACGAGGGAAGGCGCAGTTGGGACGCTCTCCCGGTACCAACCATCCCGGGTTGCTGACCGGCTCGCCGAGCTGCTGGACGACGGCACCGGCCGAGTCCGCCCCGAACTCGTCCCGCCGGCCGACTCCCTCCTCGGCATGGACAGCCCGCTGTCCGGCCCAGCCTGGCTCGACAGGCGCACATGACGCTCCGGCTCTACCGCTGACCTGTTGCGACGGCACGCGCATCGACAATTCATTCCCCGTCTTGTTGCTATCGCTTCAATGGCGCTAAACCGCCTCCTCCACAGGTTCTCCACACGGCATACTCAGGCCCGGCGGCCAGAGTGACACCGGGCACCATCTGATGTGTGAGCAATGAGGGGGTGGTGGGCAACCGTCGATCACGACACTTCGGAACGTCGTGGCCGCGGTTCGCCCGATCCGTCGGCACGCAGCGCTTCGCGCGTCCATGCAGTGGCACCGCCATGACCTCGCGGCTGCCGAACCTTCGACACGCGTATATGAACTCCCGCTGTGTGCAGTGAGCCGATACGCGCTGCGCCAATACCGCCGGAACGGCGAACGCACCGAAATACCGGCCGACGAGAATTCGGCCATCGTGCGCAACAAGGTGACGAGGCAACAAGGCACAGCCGCTCGGAGCCGACCCTGCCCCCGGGCACGCGACAGCACGCTGCGTCGGGCACCGCACAGCGGTGCCACCCGCTTGCAGTCACCACCGGTCCACCCGAGGACACCACGACACGAGCAACGATCTTGCACGCATCTAGGAGGCCAGGTCATGGACAACACGCTTCATCGCACCATTGCGCTCCTGACGACGGTATTCGGTTTCACGCTGTGCCTCACTGTCGCGGCGAGCGCGACCCCCGGCACGCAGCCGCCGGGCTCAGCCCTGGCCGGCACGCTGGTGAGCAAGACCGGCACGTCGGTCACGGTCACCGCCGGTGTGGGGCGGGGGAACACCATCTCCGTGTGGCAGGTCGGCGACACCATCAGGGTGAGGGACACCGGTGACTACATAGCGGCGCTCGGCGGGTGCACCGCGGTCAGCGCGACCGAGGCCGTCTGCCCGGCTGCCGGCACCGTCACCGAACTCGTGGTGAACGCTGGTGACCAGGACGACAACGTCACCTCCTCCCTGGCGGGTCCGGGAGTCACCCTGGTCGGTGGCGCGGGTGACGACAGCCTCCAGGGCGGCGCCGCCAACGACACCTTGGAAGGCGACGAAGGCTCCGACTTCCTCTCCGGCGGAGGCGGCAACGACACCCTCGTCGGGGGTACAGGCGCGGACCGGATCTTCGGCGGCACCGGCAACGACTCGATCGAGGGTCGCGGCAGCTCCGACACCATCAACGGCGGTGCCGGGAACGACGTGGTCAGCGGTGGCGGTGGCGGTGACCAGGTGGTTGCCGGCGCCGGCAACGACTTCGTCGAAGGGGGCTCCGGCAGGGACACCATCAACGCCGTGGACGAGGTCAGCGGCAACGACTACGTCCAGGGCGGCACGGAAGCCGACAGCTGCACCGCCGACCTGGGCGACAGCATCGCGGAGTGTCCGTGAACCGGGAAGCACGAGCGGCGCGGAGCCAGGCCGGCCGCGCGGCAGCGACACGACGAAGGAGACGCATAGCCATGACAGCGCGACGCATCAGCGTGATCCTGGCGGCTGGAGCGCTCCTCTGCGCTTCGCTGACCGGTGCCTCGGCCTCGGCCGTCCCGCTCACCGCCGAGCCCCGCGACCTCGCGGAAACCACGGTGGTCGAGATGGTCGGCGGCACTCTGGTCGTCACGGCTGACCAGGGGGTGGCGAACGACATCACTATCCGCCGGCAGGGCAGCACCGTCCTCGTGTCGGACGACGGGGACGGCGTGCGCGCCGTCGCCCCCTGCGAGGCGCGGTTGCAGAACACGGCGGCGTGCCCGCTCCCCGCGGCCGTACAGGTCAACGGCCAGGACGCCGACGACGACATCACGGTCTCCCCGAACCTGGATGCCCCGGCGACCCTGTACGGAGGCAGCGGCGAGGACCGGCTCAACGGCGGTCCCCGCGCGGATCGTCTCGTCGGCGACGACCCGGCCGGCGCCTCCGGCCGTACGGCGGCAACCCCCGGCAACGACACCATCAACGGGGGGCCGGGGAACGACACCATCTCCGGGCTGGGCGGGAACGACACCATCCACGGCAATGCCGGAAACGACACGCTCAACGGAGACGAGGGCAATGACACCCTCAACGGGAACACCGGCAACGACACGCTGACCGGAGGAAGCGGCAACGACACTCTCAACGGCCACGAGGGCAGCGACACCCTCAACGCCAACGACGGCACCAACGCCAACGACAGCCTCGACGGCGGCCTCGCGTTCGACTCCTGCAATCGCGACACCGGCGACACCACGGTCAACTGCCCCTGAGAAACGACCGGCCCATATCTGGCGCGGGGCCCCCCCCCCCCCCCGGGGGGGGGGGCCCCCCCGCGCGGGGGGCAAAAACCAAAACGGAAAATTATTAAAAACCGAAAAGGGGGT